>CAZLZZ010000025.1:0-17085 GCA_964564165.1 uncultured Alcanivoracaceae bacterium
CAGTTGGAATCAGAATTTAATTGGGAATTTTGATTTTTCGGTCAACCACTAGTTATCTACCAGATGTATCAACAGCCCAATAAATAGAGTTTGGATAGGTTTAAACCAATTAATGACAAAACAATGTAGCGGCGGCGATTTATCGCGTCGAATTCGTGTTCAATATTTCAAAAGAAAAAGGCGCGATAAATCGCGCCTTTTCATTGGAGGTACTAATTACTTACCAATTGGCTTTAATTTCACCAGATTTAATTTTAGCCATAAATGATTTTAATTCACGTTTAACAACAGGAGCCAATAAGTAAAGAGCAATCACATTGGGCAATGCCATAGCGAACAACATGGCATCAGAGAAACTAAGAACTGCGCCAAGATTAACTGCTGAACCTACTACAATAAACAATAAGAACAAAATTTTATAAGAGTTTTCTTGAACAGTGCCATGGCCAAAGAGATAAGTCCAAGCACGCATACCATAGTAGGACCAAGCAATCATGGTTGAGAAAGCAAACAAGACAGCAGCAAAAGTTAACACATAAGGGAACCATGAGATGCCTGTTTCAAAAGCAGAAGATGTTAAGGCAATACCCGTTAAGCCTTCGCCAGACAATCCAACACCGACACCGTCAACACCAGAAATAATAATCACTAAAGCGGTCATGGTACAAACTATCACAGTATCAATAAACGGCTCATAAAGAGCAACTAAACCTTCGGTCACTGGATGATTGGTTTTTACTGCTGAATGTGCAATTGATGCCGAACCAATACCTGCTTCATTTGAAAATCCTGCACGTTGGAAACCAACAATTAGCACACCAACCAAGCCACCTAGTCCCGCTTGAGGGTTGAATGCACCTTCAAAAATTAAGCCAAATGCATAGCCAATGTTCTCATAATTAACTGAAATAATAAATATACAGGTTGCCATATAGATTATACCCATAAATGGTACCAGCCTAGAAGTTACTTTCACAATGCTTTTAATGCCACCAAGAATGGTAACAGCAACAAATGCTGCAACAATAATACCAAAGACCCAACCATTTCGATCAAAGAAACTGCCTTCTCCACCGGTCATCACAACTACTTGCTCTAACGATTGGTTTACTTGATACATATTGCCGCCACCCCAAGAGGCGCCAATACACATTATTGCAAAGAAGATTGCTAAACCTTTACCTAAACCACCCATGCCTCTTTCGGCAAAACCTTTGGAAAGATAACGCATTGGCCCACCATGAACCGTTCCATCTGGTTTGATGTCACGATACTTAACTCCCAAAGTACATTCAACAAACTTTAACGACATGCCTATAAAGCCAGCTAAAATCATCCAAAATGTGGCACCAGCTCCACCTAAGCTAACTGCTGTTGCAACACCTGCAATATTGCCTAAACCAACCGTGCCAGATATTGCCGTTGCCAATGCTTGAAAATGTGTTACTTCACCTGGGGCATCTTTTTCATCATAACGCCCCCTAATTAAATCATAACCCAACTTAAATGAACGCAAATTAATAAACTTAAAATAAACAGTAAAGAAAACTGCTGCAACCATTAGCCAAGCAAGGATGAATGGTATTGTTTGACCCGTAAATGGGATCGGAATACCATAAAATATGTATTTAAAAAGAAAATCTGATATGGGTTGAACAAAGTTATTGATAGATTCATCGACACTTGCAATACTTAAAAAAGGCAGCAATAACAAAGTTATTGCCGTAAGAATACGTTTACTCATGGATTATTTCCCCAGACGTTTATTTTTTATTGTGCTAGATTGTACTCTATTTAATTGAAAATTGAAAATTAAAAATTGAAAGCATAAGAAGCATAAGAGTAGGCTTCTAAATCTTGGTGTCCCCGTATCGCAACATATTTCATCTCCTTGACCTTAACAACCTGAGGTTGCGGGTTTGCGACCGGGACCTTACTTTTTTGAAGCTTGCCTCATGAAAAAGATAGTTTTGGGCGTGGTTAATATCACTCTTCTGGTAGATGCGTCTATCATTTCTGCATAAATACTGTGTTCGCCTCTTTCCACCCCTGCAATTAATTGTGACTTTGATTTAACCTTGCCATGTGACAATCCATCAATATAAAATTGAATGCGGTAGTTTTTAGGCAAGTCATCTTTCAGATTAACACTGGCCAAGACATTGCCACCAGTACCTGACAAGGTCGCTTCATTGGTTGGAGAAGCCATTACAAAATTATCAAACTTCTTTTTTGCTTGCTTGTCTTTGTGTGCTTCCCTTTTCCTGTTGGGCGCAGAGTCAAATTGTTTTGCTGGTATCACCGTAATCGGCTTTAACTTTTCTTCTTGCGCATCTGCAAAGGGCTTTTTATCGCTGTAATACACCTTGCCCTCTTCATCGGTGTATTTATAAACTTGTGCAACAGCAGTAAGGCTGATTGCACACCCAAGTAAGATTGAAAGAACGGTTAATTTAATGGCTAATTTAATCATGGCTAGTCTGAAAATAATAAACTCTCTCTGTTATACAGCTTTATCGCTACAAGTGCAAGTACCAAGCCAATTAATAACGACCCTACAATTGCAGCGATGATAGATATAACCTCAACTTGTTCACCGCGCATGATCTGATTGATCACAATGTTTTGACCCAAAATTGGCGTTGCCATCATCCATAGTTTTTCTTTTACAGGCATAATCATCAGTGCCACGCTCGGAATCGCTGGTATGATCATTAACAGCCCCACATAAGTTTGGGCTTCTTTAAATGATTTACTGAATGTCGCAATAATGGTTTGTAATGACGCTGCCATAATCGCCAAAGGTGCCAATACCAATACCAATATTGAAATATTTTTCACCCCTAGGTCAACGGTCATTCCCATTTCTTCTAGTGGCATAAACGGCATCACCAGTTTAAACGTAATTAAGGTAATAACCATGGTTGCCAGCCCAAAAGTTATGGTTGCAAATAGTTTGCCTGTGAGCAAATGAGAGCGTTTAATCGGATTCAATAATAACGCCTCTAAGGAGTTGCGTTCTTTTTCTCCAGCCATGGTATCAATGGCCAAATACATGCTGCCCAAAAACAAACCCAAAATTAGCGCATAGGGCAAGAATGACAACAACATAGCGCCTTTAGATTGGGCAGTAGAAACGTCATGTTCCTCCACAATAATGGCTTTTAACAGCAGCGGACTTACTCCTCTGAGTTGCAATCTTGTCATGCCAATCGTATTTGAATATTCGCGGATTAAGGCTTTAATGCGCTGCTGTGTTACATTGGTTGCTCCTTTGGCTGTCACATCATAATAAATTTTAATCTTTGCGGGCACACCGCTGGCAAATTTTTCTGAGAAATTTTTGGGGATAACGATCACCGCATCTTCATCTTTGTTTTCTATGGCTTTTACTGGATCACCCTCAAATTCAGTAATTTTAACACCTTTGGTTTTAACAAAACTGATAAAACTTTTGGCATTTTCAGCACCTTGAATGGCCATTTCTAATTGCGATTCTACTTTGTCCTTTTGCATGCTGATGACAAAATTAATCATAACGACAAATATAATGGGCATGAAAACAGCACCCATAAAGATAGAGGACATCAATGTTTTTTTATCTCGGATATTGTCTTTAATTTCCTTAAACATCACGGTTAATATTTGCTTATTCATGGCCTTTGCCTCCGGTAACAATGTGCACAAAGGCATCTTCTAAATTGCCCGCACCTGTTTGATCTTTTAACTCTTGTTCTGAACCTCTGGCGCTAATAACACCTTCGCTGACTATTAAAATAACATCACTGACCGCGGCTACTTCTTGCATCACGTGTGAAGAAAACAAGATGCATTTGCCACGCGCTTTTTCTTTTCTCAAAAAAGTCCGAACACCACGGGTGCTCATCACATCTAAACCGTTGGTAGGCTCATCTAAAATAATGTTTTTAGGATCATGCACCAATGCCCGTGCTATTGCCACCTTGACCCTTTGGCCTTGAGAAAACCCATCGGTTTTGCGGTCAATAAAATCTTCCATACGCAAATCTGCCACCAATGAGTCGGTTCTTGATTTGATTTTATCATCGGTCATACCATGGAGCTTGCCAAAATATTCAATGTTTTCACGTGCAGTTAATCTTTTATACAAACCACGGGTATCAGGCAAGACGCCCAACAATTTTCGGGCTTTTTCGGGCTCTTTTTTAGGATCAATGCCGTCAATGCGAATTTCTCCTGATTCGGGAGTGATTAATGAATATATCATCCTCAAACTGGTGGTTTTACCCGCTCCATTGGCTCCTAATAAAGCAGTAATCTGTGAATCAGGCGCAGTAAATGTTACATCTTTAACTGCTTGGACTTTGCCAAAACTTTTGCTAATTGCCGTTACTTCTATCATTGCTGCGGCCCCATCATGTTAATAAAGAAAGGTGTGTAATCAAAATCATTCATACACTCTATATCCAGTTCTTGTTCTGGATCTTGAATAAAATCAGTAATAATATCTGGCATACAACCGGCTGGAAAAACATTGTGCCCTTGACCCTTGGCTATTAAATGCTGTGAATTAGACAGCGTTTGCATGGCTAATTCAGCAAAACTTGGCGGTGTAACTGGATCAAGTTCGCCTGATAATAATAATACAGGTAAGTCAGAAACTACTGGGTCTTTAAAGCTGGCATCAACGGTGCCATGCGGCCAAACCGCACAGTTGTTTGTTATGTCATTGATAAAGTCGCCAAATAAATTGTTTTCATTGAGTTGATGCTCGCTATAAAAAGGCAAATCTTCAGCACAAATTATCGACATTTCTACGTTGCTTATGCTCTCGGCCAATAAACTACCAATCATATTGGCTTGAGATGCTATTACTTCAGGTTGGCCGTTATTGGCTTGGGCAATCATTAACGGCAATAAATTCATGGTATTGGCAGAATAGGCAAACATGCGCAGTGCAATGGCAACACTTTGCTTGGTCATGGTTATTTCTTCAAACTCTCCGGTTGAAAAATTTTGCAACCTTATTTTGGGCTTTTCTGTGTCCATTTTTTCAAGCAATTTCCACATCTGTTGTTCTACATCTCCAAAAGCTTCATGACAAGCGGCTTGTTTTGCACATTGTTCAAATTGTAATCTCAGCGCAATAACCAAGTTTTCCTCATGACTTTGTGGCATCGCTTCTTGTTGGGGCATCACACCATCCAAAATAACTGAGCGAATAGATTCTGGAAAGTCTTTCATATAGGTAAGGGCTTTGCGTGTTCCATAAGATATACCCAGCAAGTTCCATTTTTCAATTTTTAAAGCCTGACGAACTTCTTCTAAATCTTTTATTGACTCAGTGGTGGTATAATATCTTGTATCAGCATCAAGGCCCTCAACACATTTCTTTAATGCTGACTGAATCAAGCTGGCATCTGCCAATAAGCTCAATTGGGTTTCTTCATCAAATTCACATTTGATAATATTGGATCCACCTGTGCCTCTTTGATCTACCAATACCACATCCCGATTTTTTAAAATACCACGAAATGCCGAAGAAGCCATTGGATATGATTCAACCGCCGATTGCCCAGGACCTCCAGCTAACATAATAACTGGGTCATTGAGTTTTTTCGTAGACTTTGACCGTACAATAGCAATATTCAAATCAATCATCCGAGAAGGATTGCTTCTGTTTTCTGCAACAGACAATGTGCCACATTCGGCTTTTATTTTACTGCCTTTATCACTGCCTATTCTGCATTCTGTAAATTCTACTGCTGTTACATTCAATGAAAATATAACCAAGCCAGTAAAAAACAATAAATTCTTTGACTTCATACAACCCCTTATGATTTTTTATGATGTTGGGTATTATGCCTAAATTTTAAAAACTATAAAGTGCTAAAAGTCATGTTGGTCTATTTTAGAGAAAATAGGGTGATTTATTCAGGAGTCATCTTTTCTAAGATGGGTTCAAGATTTAAGAGCAAAAGCTGCTTTCTTTTTTCTCTTGGGTGGCGATACATATTTTTCACGGCGTATTTGCGGCACAGGCAGGCCCGCTTCTTTTAATAGGCCAAAGGCATCATCTACCATTGCTGGGTTGCCACACAAATAGGCCACATCATGTTCCAAATCAAAATCAATGGTTTTAAGATAAGTTTGTACATGGCCAGTAAAATCCAGCACATCTGGACATTCAAGACACCTTCTACTCAGGCATGAAATATAATGATAACCATCTAGCTTAGCATTTTCTCGAAATTCATTTTCATACAATAATTCCGATTGGTCTCTGGCTCCCATAACGATGTAGACTTCTGCACCTTGCTCAATGCGCTTGAAAAGTTCGTTTTGCATAGCTCTATAAGGAGTAACTCCCGTTCCTGTGGCGACCAAAAAATATCTTTTCCACGTTTTATCGGTTAAACAAAACTTTCCATAAGGGGCACTGGCTTTAATACAATCACCTACTTTCATGCTTGATAATCCGACTGTTGCCAATCCACCCTTGACCCATGATACTGCCAATTCAATGTTGCTGATTGTATCTGTTTGGCTTTTTAATACATTGGCAACCGAATAACTGCGAAACACTTCTTCGCCATCTTGCTGAAACAACAACCTGATAAACTGCCCTGCAACTAAGGTTAATTTTTGTTGGCTGATTATTTCAAAATTAAAATGCACAGTATTGGTACTCATGTCTTTTATTTCAATCAGTTTTAATTTTAAATTATTTTGCATGGTGGTGTCGGGTGATGTTGAGTAATATTGAGTTCAAGTGAGACATATTACTGTAAATCATTCAAATTCACTAGGAGTCATTATTAAGAATAACAAATCAAACTAAAATCAAGCTGAAATGGCTTATTCTTGTTACAACTACGTCCCAACCCATTCTTGTTCTTTCGTGTCAGTTCACTGTGGTTTTTTTTAGAATATCCAAAGTGTACACAAAACTATTCTACAAATTTCAATGAGTCTTGGTTTTTTTGAATATCAACCGAGTGAATAACTTTTGTTTCATACTCTAATGATTCAACATTGGACACGCTTATAAAATCGGCATGACCGCCTTGATGATTGATTTCTAAACGGATAAAACCACGGTGCCTGCCATCGGCCCAAACTATTTCTTTGTTGTGTGCCATATTGTGCTGATCGTATTGTTGCATGGCTTTTTCTCCCAGTTTCATCAATGAACGTGATGAACTGATGCCGGTTGTGCCAAGCTCGACACCCATCGCTTGTGCATCGGCATCATACAGGGCATTGGCCCAAAAACTGTGACTGTCTCCTGAGATTACCAGTAAATCTCGCGCACCTGCTTCTTTGGCAATTTGATAAAATCGTTCGCGTGCTGCAGGATAACCATCCCACATATCAAGGTCAGCAGGGATATCTAACTGCCCAAAACGAATAAGTTTAGCTAATTTTTTTTGTTCTTTTGGCTGCAATTCATTCTTTAACTGTTTGAAAAAGTCTCCTTCGAGTCGGGGAGACGTTGATTTTGCAATCACCGAAGGATTGCCAATTATGCGCCAACGTCGTCCAGCATCAACCGATTCTTTTAATTCATCGCTTAAAAATGTTTCCATGTCTTTTGATAACATATTGCGATTTTGCGCACCTACAATAGTGTGCATAAAATCATGTGCTTGTTGTTTATTGCTAAGATTGGGTACGTTTTTATCTAGGCTGATTTGCTCGCTGCGACCTGAATGGCGACTTTCAAGGGTAATTAGACTGGCTAGATCTCCAAATTTATAATGCCGCCAGTAATTTTGTCGATCATTCTCATGCACTGGGTCACGTATAGGCATCCATTCATAATAAGCCTGCAAAGAAGCCTGTTTTCTGATCTCCCAACTGCCTTCATTTGTCTGATGGTTTGAAGCGCCTTGCATCCATGGGTTATTGGTGGTTTCATGGTCATCCCACAAAACAATTAATGGATGACGAGCATGCATAGCCACAGACCCAAGATCGGTTTTGTATTGAGCGTGACGTTGGCGGTAGTCATCTAAGGTAAGAGTTTCGTGACTGGGCAAATGATTGCGCCCAATAGCTTTGCCAGTTTCCCCGCCATATCCATCGACACCATATTCATAAATGTAGTCACCCAAGTGTATTACCACATCAATGCTATTGTCTTTGGCAATGGCATCATAGCCATTAAAATACCCAAACGGATAATTTGTACAGCTGGCTAATGCAAGCACAAGTTTGTCAACATGCCCTTTAGGTAAGGTGCGTGTGCGCCCCACAGGAGATGCCTTTCCTTTGATTTCAAATTTGTAGAAAAATTCTGCACCTGAAGGCAGGTCATCTACCAATACTTTGACCGTATAGTCGCGGTGGGCATCTGTTTGATAATGTCCTACTTTGATGGTGTTATTAAAGTCTGCGTCTGTTGCCAGTTGCCAACTCACTTGTACAGAATCTGCAAGTTCACTTATTCGAGTCCAAATCACCACGCTACTTTGATCCGGGTCGCCGCTGGCAACGCCGTGAATAAAATGTTTATTGGGTGTCGGGAAGCTTTCTGTGTTATTAGATTTGCGGCCGCAGGCTATTGGGAGTAATACTACACCTGATGCGAGTGTTAATATTTGTCTTCGAGTAATCTTTATTTCCATGCTGTCTCTACTTAATATTCAATGTTAAATGTTTTTAATACATATATTCATAACTAAACCAGAGGCTTGTCCGAGAATTAAGAGCCACTTCTGCAGATTAATTTATATAGGAAAAATAGTGAGGTAGCTTGCATTTCTGATAGTTTTAGTTACAAATAATATCTCTAGAATATTACATTGTAACTTAAAACCGTAATTTAAATAAGATAAATTTTATATATTATCACGGTGTTTCTATTGTTTTAGAACGAATGTCGGATTAATAAATATTATTGTTCGCAATAAATTAATTGATGCTTGACATGTGTTTTCAGGCTGTTATATTAGGCGATACGAATAAATATTCGTATTTGAAAATTTAACTTAACTAATTAAAACACAGTCTGGGAGACTATAAAACATGAAAACAAAACTTAACAAACGGACAGCCTTGTTTTTGGGCTTATTCGCACCGTTAACTATTGGTTTTACATCGCAAGCCGTTGCTCAAGACGACGGAACAGACCAGGAAGTAGAAGAAGTAGTGGTATTGGGCTCACGCCGTGCTGCGCGTTCTGCATCTGATTCTGCTGTACCTGTTGATGTAATCAGTGGTGATGACTTCTTGAACCAAGGCGCAACGGATCTTAGTACATTATTGAAAAACATAGTGCCTTCTTATCAAGTAATGACACAACCAATCAGTGATGCAGCAACTTTGGTGCGTCCCGCTAATTTACGCGGACTGGCTCCTGATCATACTCTGGTATTGATCAATGGTAAACGCCGCCATCGTTCGGCGGTTATTTCTTGGCTTGGCAATGGTGTTGCTGATGGTGCTCAAGGTCCAGATATCTCACAAATTCCAGCGATTGCTTTAAGACAAGTTGCGGTACTACGTGATGGTGCTGCGGCTCAATATGGTTCAGATGCTATTGCAGGTGTGATGAATTTCACATTAAAAGATGCCTCAGATGGTGCTTCATTTGAAGCGCGTTATGGTCAATATTATGAAGGCGATGGTGCAACTTATAATATAGCTGGTAATATTGGTTTGCCTTTTACTGATAATGGTTTTGTTAATTTATCATTTGAATACGGCGAATCAGACGATACTGATCGTTCTGTTCAACGTCGCGATGCTCTTGGATTGATAGCTGCTGGAAATACAAATGTAGCTAATCCTGCACAACTTTGGGGTCAACCTATTATAAATGATGATCTTAAACTTGTTTATAACATGGGCGTAGACTTAGGTGGAGATAAAGAATTTTATGCTTTTGGTAACTATGGCTCTAAAGAAGTTGATGGTGGATTTTTCTTCCGTAACCCTAATACCCGTGGCGGTGTTTTTAGTGGTGATGGCGGTGCTACTCTATTAATTGGTGATGTATTGGATGCTCAAGATGGTGTCCTAGATGGTTCAGCAGGTTGTCCTATTGTAACAATTACCAACAATGTTCCAGATCCAGTTGCATTAGCTGAAGTATTTGCCAATCCAAATTGTTTTTCTTTCCAGGAAATGTTTCCCGGTGGTTTTACTCCAAGATTCGGTGGTACTGTTGAAGATTTTGCAACGACTGTTGGTTTAAGAGGAGAAATGGACAATGGCTGGGCATACGATCTGAGTGGTTCTTTTGGACGCAGTTTGGTTGATTTTACTATACGCAACACTGTAAACGCATCATTAGGCCCTGATACGCCTACAACGTTTGATCCAGGTGCTTATGAGCAAGTGGAGAAAAACTTCAACCTTGATTTATCAAAAGAATTTGAAGTGGCAAGCTTCTACTCTGATTTAAATGTTGCAGTGGGTGCCGAATGGCGTCAAGAAGCCTTTACGGTTCACGTTGGTGAAGCTGCATCATTCCAAATTGGACCGTATGCCGCTCAAGGCTTTAGTTCAGCTTCCAATGGCTTTCCTGGGTTTTCAAACCTAGCTGGCGGCACATTTAAACGTTCAAATTATGCAGCGTACGTTGATTTAGAAGCAGATATCACTGAACAACTATTAATGGGTGTTGCGTTAAGATTTGAAGATTTCCAAGATTTTGGTACAACTACTAATGGCAAAATTGTTGCCCGTTATGAATTTACCGATGCTTTTGCTCTGCGCAGTGCATTTAGTACAGGCTTTAGAGCCCCAACTCCTGGACAATCGAATACATTTAATGTATCAACACAATTCAGTGCGACTGGTGAGTTAGTTAATAATGGAACCATTCCAGCAACCAACCCAGTTGCAATTTCTCGTGGTGGCGAACCTCTTGATGCAGAAAAATCAACCAACTTCACATTTGGTGCAGTTATGGATATTGGTCCTATTGAGTTAACAGTAGATTATTTTGCGATTGATTTAGATGACCGCATTACACTGTCTCAAGATAATGCATTAACTCAAGAAGAAGTTGATGTTTTATTGGCATCAGGTATTACCAGTGCTGCCAACTTAAGAAACTTCCGTTTCTTTACCAATGGTTTTGACACAGAAACTCGCGGTATTGATGTGGTAGCGACTTATTCAACGGAAATTGGCAATGGCAATACGGACTTTGTTATGTCCTTAAACCGCACCGAAACTGACGTTGTTAGAGTCGATACCTTTACTCTTCCTGATGGAACTACTGGCACTTTATTAGGTGGTGAAAGAATAATCGAACAAGAAAGAGGCCTCCCTCAGACTCGTTGGAACTTCTCTGCTAACCACATGGTTGGTGACTGGAGGTTCCTAGGGCGTTTAACCCACAACAGTGGTTATTATGGAACAGATAACAATGTATTTGTAGGCGACAATATGTCTTTAGATGTTGAAATGGCGTATACCATCAATGATAACATGACTGTTACTCTTGGTGCGCAAAATGTAACTGATGAGTTTCCAGATGAAATATTTGGCACTTTAAATGGCCAGCCTCATTTGGGCAGTGGATCAGGTTCTAGATATGACCAAAACTCACCATTGGGCTTTGGTGGTGGTTTCTACTATCTTAAATTCCGTTACGAGTTATAAATTAAACTGTAACTATGTTTAATAAAAATAACGAAGTAAAATAAGTGAAAAGAAAATACCCGCTGTGTTGTTCAGTGGGTGTTTTTTTATTAAGACAATATAAATATAAGCACCCTTAATCATTAAAAAGGGAATAAACAATTAACAAACAACAAAACATAAAAAATAGAGGACGTAAAATGCAAATTCGCAAACAAATTGTACAATTTAAAAAGTCTCTGGTATTGATTTTAACTATTGGTGCAACAACCATGAGTTATGCACAACTAGACGATGTTGTAAAAACAGGTGAAGCCAAAGTCAAAGATGCTCTCCAATCACAAGCAAAAGTTGACAAAATTGTTGGCTCTTCTCAAGCACGATTGGTCCAATACCGCAGTTTACTTAAACAAGTAGACGGCTTGAAAGTCTATAACAACCAGTTGTCTACACAAGTAAGTAGCCAGTTGGCATTGATAGAAAAGTTTGAAAACTCAACCGCTCAAGTGGCTTTAATTGAACGTCAAATGCTGCCTTTGATTATAAAAATGGTTGAAAGACTGGGTCAATTTGTTGATTTAGATTTACCATTTCATGAACAAGAACGCGCTGAACGCATTTTGTT
Source organism: uncultured Alcanivoracaceae bacterium (assembly GCA_964564165.1). Taxonomy (GTDB): domain Bacteria; phylum Pseudomonadota; class Gammaproteobacteria; order Xanthomonadales; family Marinicellaceae; genus NORP309. Next base: position 12,203 of record CAZLZZ010000025.1, read on the forward strand.
CCTCGAAGAAAACATTGAAAAATCAGAAGTGGATATTTCTGAGAAATTCAGACAAGTACTTGAAGTGTACCAAATTGAAAACGAGTATGGTCGCAAAATTGATTCCTATGCGAAAATCATCAAAATTAACGGTCAAGAGTACGATGTTAATATACTAAGAGTCGGACGCTTAACAATGGTTGCACAAACCAAAGACACTAAATTAAGTGCAGTATATGACAAAGCCAGCAATTCATGGATAGAGCTAGACAATGGAACTTACAGAAACTCTGTTAAAAATGGCATTAAGATGGCAAATAAACAAGCCTCAATCAAAGTAATGACCTTACCAATTTCAGCACCTGAGGTGGCAAAATAATGAAGATTTTAAAAGCAATTACAATCTCCGCTCTTTTATTGGCAACATCTGGACTCTTTGCTGCAAGTAAAGCACCTTTGTCCATGAATGACTTATTAAACAAGGTCAAGGCTGGGAGATCTGCAGATGCAGAAGACAACAAGAAAAGAGAACAAGAGTTCATTAGACAGAAACAACAACAAGAACAATTAATAAGAAACACCAAGGCTCAAATTGCTTCTCTAGAAGCCAAAGCTGCCCAAATGGAAGTTCAATTCAACGAAAACGAATTGATTGTTGAAGAAAAAAGAAAGCAACGTGATGAAAGACTGGGTTCTTTAAAGGAGCTATTTGGTCACTTAACTTCTACCGCTGGTGATTTAAGAGGGCAATTTGAAAATTCTATAACAACAACACAGTTTCCAAACCGAGTAGAGTTTTTAGATTCGTTGATTAAAAAAATGAACTCATCAACTGACCTGCCTTCAATGGATGACATTGAAAAAGTTTGGTTTGAAATGCACAGAGAAATCTCTGAATCTGGACGTGTTGTTAAGTTTAATGCCAAAGTGGGCATCGACGGCACACAAGAAGTGGTTCGTGTAGGAGTCTTCAATATGATTTCTGGCGGCAATTATTTAGAATACGCAGCTGAAACTGGCAACTTAAGTATACTTCCTAGGCAACCTTATGATTATCAAGCGGGTGCAGCCGAATTACAGGCTGCATCAAGCGGTGTTATTCCTTTCGGAATAGATCCAACAGGTCCATCTGGAGGGGGTTACTTGACGGCTTTAATTAATACGCCAACGTTAATAGAAAAATGGCACGAAGGAAAATTAGTCGGCTATATCATAACAGGTGTTGCTGTTTTTGGTATCTTGCTTTCTTTGTGGAGATTCTTAATATTGGGCGGTGTTGCTTCAAAAGTTAAAAAACAAATAAACTCCAAAACATTGTCTGACAAAAACCCATTAGGTCGCGTTTTAATGGCTGCTGAGGCAAACGGCAATTCAGACATTGAAACTCTAGAGTTAAGACTGGGCGAAGCCATACTTAAAGAAAGAACAGCGATTAATGCATCTCTTCCTTTGCTAAAAATTATTGCGATGGTTGCACCCTTGTTGGGATTACTAGGCACGGTAACAGGTATGATTTTGGTGTTCCAGGCGATCACGATTTTCGGAGCTGGCGATCCTAAACGTATGGCAGGCGGTATTTCAGGTGCTCTAGTAACCACTGTACTGGGGTTAATTGCGGCAATACCTATTTTGTTATTGCACACTTTCCTAAGCGGTAAAGCGAAAGGCATTATGCATGTACTAGAAGAGCAGAGTGCTGGCATACTGGCAGAAAGAGCTGAACGAAAATAATCGGAGTATAGCATGCTTATATTTTTACAAGATGTATTTGAAGCTATAGACAACTTCTTTATAAAAGGAGGTCCGGTTTTGTATATTATTGCTGCGACCACTTTTATTATGTGGGCAATGATCTTAGATAAATATTTATACCTAAGATTCAACTATAAACATGATTTTGCGAAAGTCCAAAAAATATGGTTAAGTCGCAGTGAACACAAATCATGGAATGCTCATGCCATAAGAAATAAATTGATTTCTGAAGTGCAAGAAAAAATCAATCACAATATTCCTGTGATAAAGACCTTAATCGCCTTGTGTCCATTACTTGGATTGCTTGGTACGGTTACTGGAATGATTGAAGTTTTCTCAACACTTGCAGCCACAGGTGGTGGCGATGCGAAATCAATGGCAAGTGGTGTATCTAAAGCAACCATTCCTACCATGGCAGGAATGGTTGTCGCCCTCTCGGGGGTATTTGCCAACACTTTTGTCACTCAATTAGCTAGCAAAGAAAACAATTTAACGGAGGAGCGCTTAACTTTCGAGGATTAAATTATTGAACAGATTGCCTCATGAGTTTGCCAGTTATGCAATTAAAAAACGACCTATGACAATAACACTTGTCAAATCGTTTTTTTAAACTGACAAACCCATGAGACTATGAAACATTGAAACAGTGCATCAATGAAACAATCTGAATCAACAATCATAATTAAAGAAAGAATGCTCCAACTATAAACAAACCAATTAAAAGAGAAGAACTATGCGTAGAAGTTTTTTATCAGAAGCAGCAGGAGAAGAGGAAGGAGCCATTGATTTGACTCCCATGTTAGACGTGGTATTTATCATGCTAATATTCTTTATTGTTACTGCAACATTTATTAAAGAATCTGGGGTTGAAGTTAATCGCCCTGAAGCAAGTACCGCTAATCAAAAAGATGACACCACTGTATTGATTGCAATTAGTGCCGACAATTCAATTTGGATGGACAAACGCAGAATCGATGTCCGGGCTGTGAAAGCAAACATTCAGCGTTTAAATGCCGAAAACCCAGAAGGGGGAATTGTTATTCAGGCTGACAAAAATGCAACCATGGATACTTTTACAAAGGTACTAGATGCTGCAAGGCAGGTTGTTGACCACAGCAAAGTATCCTATTCAACAACCAGTAATTAGGAGCAAGTTATATGGTGATTAAAAGAGCCATTATTACACTGCCATTGGCATTTGTAGTAACTGCAGCATTGATTATGTTGATGGTTGCATTAATTGAAATGGGCAACGCAGACCTCGATAAAACTCCTCGCATAAAAATGCCTGATATTTTTATGCCAGAAAATGAATTAATGACGAACCGCGAGGTACAAAAACCTGAAAAACCCAAAGTAGACAAACAACCGCCGCCAGATATTCCCCAACAAGACTTTGATCAAGTTGACCCAGACTCACAAATTGGAGCAATCAATGCTCCTGATAGTATGACTGCTGACCTTGATTTAAATATTGGTACTGGATTATCTGCATCCGATGGTGAGTTTTTACCCATTGTTAAGGTTGCACCTCAATATCCTTCAAGGGCGTCATCGCGAGGTATTGAAGGCTTTGTGTTACTAGAATACACCGTAACCAAGCAAGGCACAGTGCTTAATCCAGTTGTAATTGAAGCCGTTCCTTCTAAAATATTTAATAGAGCAGCCATCAATTCTGCATTAAGGTACAAATACAAACCCAGAGTAGTGGACGGTGTTCCCCAAGATGTTCACGGTGTTAGAACCAAAATAACCTTCCAATTAGCTGATGATTAAGAGAGGATCAGAATATGTTAATCAAAAAGACAAACAAAATTAAAATACTACTAATCCTTATTTCATTGGTCGTGGCGAACTCTTCGATTGCACGCGGTGAAAAACAGAAAGCCACGGGTGCAATTGATGCCAAGACTTTTGAAAAACTAATGAAAGCCCAAGAGATGACAGAAGCAGGAAACCATGCAGAAGCACTGGCTGTTTTAGACGTCTTAAAAAACAAAGGCAAAGTTAGTGGTTATGGCAAGTCACAAATGTGGAATTTTTATGCTTTTATATATGCCTCTAAAGAAGACTATGTAAATGCAATACGTGCCTACAAAGAGGTTATAGCTATAGAGGAAACGACTGATGCTATGGTTCTGCAATCTAAATACACCATTGCTCAGTTAAATTTTCAATTGGAAAATTTTGTTGGCACCATTAAGTACATGAATGAATATTTAGCAAAGATCCCCAAAGCAACCCCTACTGCACACATCATGTTAGCGCAAGCCCATTATCAATTAAAAAATTATGACGACGCATTGATTAATGTTGATAAAGCAGTAACGCTAGAAACCGCAGCGGGCAGAAAGGTCAAAGAAAACTGGTTGCGTTTAAAATCGGCATTGTATTATGACAAAGGCGATTATAAAAACACAGCAAGCACTTATGAGCAATTGGTTGCTTTGTACCCAAAAACCAACTACCTAAAGCAATTGGCTGGAATGTATGGCGAACTGGGCAAAGACAATAGAAGGCTGGCTATCTTTGACTCCATTTATTTAAATGGCGACTTAAAGAAAAGTGGCGATGTTTTAAATCTAGCCTATATGTTTTTAGGGCAAGATGTCCCTTACAAAGCTGCTAAAATCATTGCAAAAGGCATGGAAAAAGGCATCATTGAAAAAACTCAGAAAAATATTGAGACTTTAGGCAATGCTTGGGCACAAGCCAATCAGCACGATAAAGCCATTCCCGTGCTTGAACAAGCCGCAAAATTATCAAACAAAGGGGCATTGTTTGCTCGCTTAGCAGGTGTTTACTTTGACGCGGGAGATTATAAAAAATCTGCCACCGCAGCCAAAAAAGCCGCAGAAAAAGGCGGCTTTAAGAACCCTGGCAACAATTATTTGTTGATGGGCATGTCTTACTCTAACCTTAAACAACACAGTAAAGCGTTACAAGCTTTTAGGTCGGCAAAGAAAACCAAGAAGATTCTTAAAGAAGCAAGGGCTTGGGAACAACACACCTTGCGAGAAATTAAGTTGATTGAAGATCTAGAAAAAAGTAAGTTTGAATTAGAAGAGAAAACCCGCAAAACCCTCGAATCTAAGGAAAACAATCAAGAAGTTTGAAGAAATAGATTTCTATACATTTATAGACTGAGTATA
>CAZLZZ010000025.1:17185-28322 GCA_964564165.1 uncultured Alcanivoracaceae bacterium
TATCCTAAACCCTATCAAGTATCTACCTTGGACTCGCAGGCAATAGGAGGAACCGAATCAAGCGTGATTAATACCGCCTTAATCTTATCGAAAGTTTACCGGGTATTTGTAGCGCAGAAATTTCGTACTGAGTTTTGTTTTGAAAGTGATTCATTACAATTCATTTCCAAAAAACACATCAATAAAATAGCACCAGACTTTATTGTCGTTTTAAGAAAATTCCCTTTGCTAAAGGGTTTAAAAAAGAAATTCCCTAAAGCCCGATTATTTTTGTGGTTACACACCTATAAAAATACTGAATACGTGTTCAAGAGAATGGGGTTAGCTAAGACAAAAACAACCGTTATATGTAATTCTTATACCCATAAAAAACACACAGAACAACTATTGAACAGCTCAATACTGGGCAAGTTCTTTTCTTTGTTTACAAGATCAGCTAAGGTTCAATATTGCTATAATCCCGTAAAAAAACCTTTGGCAAATTATAAAAAAAAGGACATCAATAAACTGTTGTTTTTTTCATCTCCCAATAAGGGCCTAAAACAAATTGCAGATTGCTTTCTACAAATCAATAAATCAATGCCAGAACTTAAGTTGTATATTGCTAATCCTGGTTACAAACAAACAGGCAATATTAACTATAATGCCAATGTTATTATTTTGGGTAGCTTGCCGCACAAAAAGATGATGGAACATGTCTGTGAGTCGTTGTGTGTATTCTACCCACAAGACAGTTTCGCCGAAACATTTGGATTGATTTATGCAGAAGCCAATGCTTATGGGACTGCGGTTCTTGCGCACGATATTGGCTCAGCAAAAGAAATTTTATGCAAAAACAATCAAATCATAGATGCAAACAACCAACAAGAGATTATTAAAACCTTAAAAGCTTGGCAATTGAACTATCCGAATATTAAATACAATTCTCAATTTTCAGAGAAAGCAATTCTCTTACAATGGCTAAAATTGTTTCAGTAATACACTTGGAATGAGTACGAGTATCGCTGAACTTTTGTTTAATACGGCAAATCATCGCCACTATAATTATGGATTTCAGCATTTTCAATACCGTCATCGATGTCAACAGTGTCATGTACGTATAAAATAACGGGGCGACCAAATTCCAAATCACCTTTTACAACAACATCTTTGCCCAAAACAATCTTGGGTTTCTTTTTGTTTGAGCTATTAAAAAAACTTTTGTTTTTTTGGATAATAATATCATCATACACTACCGTTCTATCTAACAGAATGATACTACCATTTACTGTTTTCACACTGCCATGAATTTTAGTGTTGGTTGCTTTTAACTTGCCATTGACTGTTTCAAAATCTCCACCAATATTGCAACCAGATGCTGCGGTTACTGAGCCATTTACCGTTTCAACATTTATTTCGATTCTACAGTTCTCTCCAAGCTTGATTGAACCGTTGACAGTCTCAGCGGATTGAGCCGTTACATCGTTCTCAAAAACAACACTGCCATTGACTGTACTGGCCTCTCCTACTTTGCTGTTTGAGGCCACTTTAACCGAACCATTGACTGTTGATAAATCGCCAACATGTGCGTTATGGCCTACTTTTATACTGCCGTTTACAGTATCAAAATCCTTGTTTGGAGATTCAGTATTGTCAGCCACTGTTTTGCTGCCTAAAAAACCGCCACAGGCAGTTAATGAGAAGCTTAAGGTAATAATTAATAAAGTTATTTTTTTCATTGGATTTTCCTATTTTTGAATTTGATGTTTTGAATAATACTTTTATAACGAAACAATGATAAATTTGTTACAAAAAAAATGGCAACTTTAAAAGTTACCATTTATATTTAAACAGAAAGATTTAACTCTATGCCAACATCTGGCTTTTAAGCTTTTTCATCGCCACTACTTCGAGTTGTCTAATGCGTTCAGCAGAAACACCATATTTCTTTGCCAAATCTTGCAAGGTTGCTTTTTTATCAACCAACCAACGGCTTTCAATAATATCTAAACTGCGTTCATCTAGTTTATCCAAGCCTTTAAACAATAAACTGTGGTTTTGTTTACTCTCGGTTTCTTTTTCTAGCAAGGCTTCAGGACTAGGGGTTGAATTGGTTAACCAAGCTTGAGGTGAATAGGTATTGTCCTCATCGCTTTCATCCATGGGCATGTCAAAACAGACATCTTGTCCATGTAGGCGAGATTCCATCTCAACCACAACTTCTGGTTTAACATTCAATTTTTCTGCAATCACTGCGATTTCTGGACCACGTAACCAACCCAGGCGTTTTTTGTTTTTTCTTAAATTAAAGAACAATTTGCGGTGAGCTTTGGTAGTGGCTACTTTTAGAATGCGCCAATTCTTTAAAATATATTCATGTATTTCGGCACGAATCCAATGAACAGCAAATGAAACCAAACGTACTTTGTGCGCAGGATCATAGCGTTTTACCGCTTTCATTAAACCTATATTGCCTTCTTGAATTAAATCACCAACAGGCAAACCATAACCTGAATAAGAACGGGCAACATATACCACGAATCTTAAATGTGAAGTAACCAATCGATGAGCAGCTTCTAAATCATTGTTGTCAAAAACTTGCAGACCCAGTTCGCGTTCCTCTTCTCTGGTAAGCATTGAAATTTGATTAACTGCAGATATGTAGCTGTCCAACGAACCTGACATTACAGGAACTTTTGCTAATTGTTTTGATTTTGATACTTTTTTCGTCATTTCATTTCTCCTATTATTCCCGAACTTAGCGGCAAATAAATGTGTTAAATAAAGACCCGTCCTCCATATGAAGCAACGGGACTGTGAATTATATATAAGACAATGCTAAATTACAATAGTTCAAAAGTAACTATTGCAAGTTTGCATCACAAAGGCAATGGGCATATTGCGTTACTTGCCCTGCTTTTGCATGAATCAATAACTGTAGAGAATCTTCAATCGGAGAAAGCAATTGTTGGATTATTCTTGGTTCTTTGTTGAACAGTTTAATGTCAACCATATTGCTTACTTTTGACAATGAAGACATGAAGAATTTTTGCATTTCTGTTAATTCCGGTTCAATCCAAATCAAATCGTAGTCGTTAATGATATTTGCCCTTTGTGCTGCATCAGTTAAAGCAGCATTCAAACCGCCAATTTCATCAATCAAGCCGAATTCTTTTGCTTGTTTAGCCGTCCAAACTCGTCCTCTTGCTATGGTATCGACCATCTCAACCTCCATTCCTCTGGCCAAGGCAACCGCAGTAATAAACTGCTGGTAGCCATATTCTATATTGGATTGAATTAAAGATGCCAAGTTTTCATTGAGGTCTTTGTCAGCTCTAAATGCACCAGCCCATGACGAAGTGCCCACTCCGTCTGTGTGAACACCAATTTTTGCCAATACTTTTGGATAAGTCATAAACATGCCAAAAATACCAATTGAGCCTGTAATGGTCGCCTCAGATGCAAAGATTTTGTCAGCGGTCATGGAAATCCAGTATCCGCCTGAGGCAGCCACATTGCCCATCGAAACCACAATCGGTTTACCTGCTACTTTTATCGCATCTACTTCTCTGCGGATTTGTTCGGATGCAAATACAGCGCCGCCACCAGAATTAACCCGCAAAACAATGGCTTTAACTGATTTGTCCAAACGCGCCTTTCGAAGCAAAGCACTGGTGGTGACTCCGCCAATTGATCCCGCATCTTGCTCGCCATTTAAAATGGTTCCTTCAGCCACAATAATTGCAATTTTATTGGCTTTTTCTTGGGGTTTTTCTTGTTTTAAAACGCTCAAATAAGCATTCAGTCCTATGTGTCTAAAACCTTGATTATTTTCACCCTGAGAACTTAAACCTGCCAAATATTTATCCTTGAAATGTTTGTTTTTTATTTGATCTACTAAACCTGCATTTTTATACATTTGTGCGATATTTCCTTCTGCACCAGTGAGTAAATCTGCTTGTCCTTCAATAACAGATTTGAGATCATCAATTGAAATATTTCTATTATTTGCAATTCCTTGTAAATAAGTTCCCCATAAATCATTCATATAGTGCAAAGCCGATTCTTTGGCTTCTTTTGACATGTCGTTGCGAATAAAGGGCTCTGCCGCTGATTTGTATTCACCCACCCTAAACAAGTGCACATCTACACCTAACTTATCTAAGCCTTCTTTGAAATAATTGCGATAACTGCCATAGCCCTGGAAGAACATAAATGCCTGAGGATCTAATATGATTTCGTCGGCTAGATTTGCAAAATAATACTGGTTTTGCGACATATTTTCAGCAATTGCTATCACAGGCTTACCAGATTCTTCTCTAAACTTGTCAATGGCGAATTCTAACTCTTTCAAATCAGCCAGACCAATGCCCCACATTAAATCGGGGCTTAATACCAAAACATCAATGCGTTTATCAGTTGCCGCTTTATTTATTGCTTTTAACAAATCCCGCATTTGAGTTTCAGGCACATCATTGCCTTGCAACTGTTTGATGAATTTTTCCGATGGGGTACCGCTGTATTGGTTAACCACATAGCCATTGGGTGCAATCACCAAAGCCGTATGGTCTTTTAATTCCACATTTTCTTTAGAAATAAATACCATGACCACAACAAATAAGATGGCCAGCAACAGAAAATGACGGGTTAAATTGGCTAGTTTAACTAAAACACGGGGAATAAATCCCATAACTTTAGAGATAAAAGAAGGCTTGTTTTGTTGCATTGTATTCATAATATTGGCAATTCTACAGGGTTTTTATATTGATGCATCTGCCAAAAGTCACAGATGCTTATTTACGCTTAGCGTTTGTATAGTGTATATTAAGGGTCGCGCAATTATACGGCATTATTTTAAAATTCATTGTAACAATCCCTTTTAAAACACATAATTATCTAAAATTCAGCACTTGACAGTATTTCCCCCAAAATGATTAAAAACATTTTACGCCTGTTTGAATCCAAAAATTAAGAACAATAAGCCTATGTGTTGCTATAATCGGTTTATGAAAAAACCCTCAATGATTAAATACGCACCCAGCTGGCTCGTGTATGGATTTATATGGCTGATTGCACAGTTGCCATACAAACTGATTATATTGCTTGGCAAAGGGCTGGGCAAACTGCTGTTACTGATATTAAAATCGCGGAAAAAAGTGGTCGCCATTAATTTAGATATTTGTTTCCCTGAATTGTCCCCTTTAGAAAAACAAGCCCTTGTTAAAAAGCATTTTGCAGAGCTGGGTATTATGCTGACACAAACCATTAAAACATTTCTGGGCACAACCAAAAGCATAGAACAAAACGCTCTAATTAAAGGCGGCGAACACATAGAAGCTTGTTTAGAAAAGAATCAGGGCATATTATTGGTGGCTGGTCATTTTACCGCCTTAGACATGGGCGGAAAAATACTCTGTGACAAATATTCTATAGCTGGCATGTATAGAGAACACAAACATCCACTCACTGAATATATCGTCACTAAGTCTCGGTTAAAGTATGCCACCAAAATGTTCAAGCGCAATGAACTGCGCCCCATAATCAAACACCTAAAAGCAGGTGGAATTCTATGGTATGCTCCGGATCAAGATTACCGCCGAGGCCAATCGGTATTCGTGCCCTTTTTCGGAAAACAAGCCTCAACCATCACAGCAACTCACCAAATGGCACGACTATCCAAATGTAAGGTGTTGTTTTTCCACGTACAAAGAAACAAAAAACCACCCTACTACACTCTAACCCTATCACCTGCTATGGAAAATTTCCCCTCAAAGGACCACGTTGCAGACACTGCACGAGTCAATCAAGGTGTCGAAGAAATGGTCAAGAAAAACCCGGCAGAATATTTGTGGGTACACAAACGTTTTAAGACCACCCTTGAAGGGGAGGGAAACGTTTATTGAAATTGAAAGTTGAAAATGGAAAATGGAAAACTAAATATCAAGAGCATCTTTCGCCGTGACGCCGTGCGATACCGCTTTTGATCTTGATCTTGATCTTAATCTTCCAACAATTCAAAATCTTCTTTACCGACACCACAATCGGGGCATTCCCAATCGTCGGGCACGTCTTGCCATTTGGTTCCTGCTTCGATATTGTCATCAGGCCAACCTTCTGCTTCATCATAAATTAATCCACAGACCACGCAGATATATTGTTTAAAATTTTCGCTCATAGTATTTTTGTATTTATTAAATTTTGAATTGGATAAATTGGGTTAATTTTGATTAAATCAATGTTTTATTTTAGGTTGAGGAATGGGCACACCTTCGGGTTTTGATCTACCCAGTAGCTTTTTAGCGATATTGGCAAAACGTGTTTGTCCAATATGGATTCCCAAGTTTTTTGCCAATAGAAAATGTGGGCCAATATTTGGTAATTCAAATTCATCACCAATGATCTTAAAACCCGATTGCTTATAAAACTTAACGGCATCAATGCGTGCATTGCACCAAATCACATCGCCTTTCATCTTGATTGCATGATTGATACATGTCTCCAACAGGTGTGTACCAATGGCTTGTCCCTGGAGTTCAGGCAACACTGTCATGCCTCGAACTCTCCAAGATTGCTTTAATGAAAAATCAGGATGCTTTTCTTTATAAATCGATGCACTGCCGATAATTTTATTGGCAATAATTTCATTGCCTATCTTCGCTACAAAATGAATGGTGTTCTTGTAAGTATCTTCAGGATAATAACAACTGCTGCGTGCTTGATTAGGGCGCAATACCAGATGTCGAAGGTCAATGACTTCTTCTAAACGGGCTTGCTCTACATTGACATCATTCATGACTCACTGCTGGCCTCGGCTGTAGCATCATGTGGGTGCAGGGACTCGTGGTGATGGACTCTTAACCAAAAGCCTTTTATTTGATTTTGTTGCGCCAAAACATGTTTGATTCTTCTTGCTGCATCCTCACAAAACAACAGATTCTTGGCATTAATTTTAGCAAATTCTTGCTCGTCTTCCCGTTTAACTGCCGCCTGAACCACTGTTTGCAAAGCATCTTCAACCAAGTCTATGTACTGTTTTAAAGGGATTTGGCTACAATCTGTATTTAATATCGTACGGACATGTGCCGTTGAACGTTGCGCATGTGGCGTCGCATTGATGCCTCGCTCACTGCCAATCCACTGCATTATTTCATCGAAGTCTAAGTTATCTTGCGAGAAAGTTTCTTTGAAATTTTGCTGAATCAGGCTCCTTGCCAAAGCTGCAGAACAAGGACAGGTACTGGAATAAGTCACGCTAAAGTCCAGTTCAATGTGTTTTATTTTATTTCTTTCCCGAACCAACAACAAACTCACTGGATAGCTGCGCCAACCTGAATTATCACTAACCAATGCTTTGCGACGGATTAAGGCATCGAAGTCCACTTCGACCAAGGCATTGTGGCTGAGCTCTTTGTGCGTGTCTAAAAATTGCTGAGTCAAATTGGCCAAGCTGGTAAAATCAATCGACTGATTGCTAAACACTTCATCACAAGCCAGGTACAAGCGCGACATGTGAATGCCTCGTTTGCTTTCATCATCCAAACTCACTTCTGCTCGAACTCTTGCAACAGTAGGGGGAACATCTACATCTGCATTTAACACTATGGGCATCTGAATTTCAGACATACCAACCCACTCTAAAGTCCCTGCGACTTTTGCTTTTACATCGGCCGCCACATCTGGAAGCGTACAAATATTTTGACGGGTTTTATCTAGCAAAATTTGATTTCCATAAAACTTATTATTTAAATTGTTATTTTATATATGGTGTCAATTATAGGCAATAACAATTATAAATCATTCATTAAATTCCACAAATAGCTCTTTTAATAAAAAAACGACTGGTTTATGAGGTATATTCATAACTAGGGTCGGACAGGATGGAGATGCACCTTGAGGTAGTTTTTTCTATAAAAATTGAATCAATAGTTGTTCTACAGATTAATTTTTATAGGAAAAAGTAGCCAAGGTGGGCTACATTCCCACCGATTTTAGTTATGAATATACCTCTTATGTGTTAAAATTAAGATGTGATGGAATTCACATTTAAACAAATGATTGATTAAGTTTAGATTCAAACATCTTTTAGTATTATAGGATGCTCAATAATTTAAAAGAGTAAGACTGTTAGAAAACTATTGATAATCAATGACTGAACAGTTAAGAAAAGGTGAATATTATGAAAAAATTTGGACATTACGAAGTTACCGCAGAATTAGGCCGTGGTGGAATGGGGGTAGTTTACAAAGGCTGGGAACCTTCTTTAAATCGCCATGTGGCTATTAAGTGTTTGGGTGAACACTTATTGAATGACGAGGATTTGGTTGAACGATTTACCCGTGAAGCAAAAGCCACTGCTGCATTAAACAACCCCAATGTTATACAAATCTATTTTATTGGCAAAGAACAAGATGTACCTTTTTTTGCGATGGAATATATTGAGGGACAATCTTTGGATGATATTCTTAAAGGTGGTAACTCTTTATCGGTCAAACATGCCAAGAACTTGTTAAAGCAAGCTTGCCTTGGATTGGCAGCTGCACACCAAAAAGACTTGGTTCATCGCGATATCAAACCTGCTAATTTAATGCTAACCACCGATGGTACTTTAAAAATCGTCGACTTTGGCATCGCACGTACCCGTGAGTACGGTGACAAATTAACCAATACCGGTGAATTTGTTGGAACTCCGGGATATCTTTCGCCTGAAGTATGTATTGGACAAGAAGTGGATCAACGTTCTGATATCTTTTCATTGGGTATTGTTTTTTATGAAATGTTGGCCGGAAAAGTTCCTTTTGAAAACGATAGCCCATTGGGATTAATGTTGGAAGTTGTTCAATCTGACATCCCTGACATTCGCGAATTAAACAAAAAAGTTGACAAGAAAACTTCTTTTATCTTGAATAAAATGATTGCGAAATCGCCCGATGAAAGATACCAAAGCTGTGAAGAAATTATTCGAGACTTGGGCAATATCGTTGATAATGAAACCATTGCTGCCATTAAAACCAATGCCACAGCCATGAATCACTCAGTAATACCCAAGAAATCAAATGTCTCAGAAAACATTACTTTGCCCAGTGCTGCCAACATAACTGATAAATATTTGGTTAACAATTCTCAGAAGAAAAAGGGCGGCAAAGGTTGGTTAATCGCTGCCACATTGTTTGCCCTTGTTGCTGCTGCTGGAGTGGGTTACTATGGTGGTTATCTGCCAATTCCAGGATCTAAGATCGACAACACCAACAGCACCAATACAGCACTTGATGAAAAATTACTGTCAGATACCAATATACCCAATCAAGAAGACACAGCTGAAAATACAGGTGCCAACTCAACAGATGGTCAAGGGCTGTTGGCAGGAATTGGTAACATGTTCTCTGATGACGAAACCCAAGATGTCGCAAGTGTAGATGATTCTGAAAATTTAAACCTCCCATCACAACCAATAGCGACAACTAACAATGTAGACACCAAAACTGCTGAAGTTGAAACACAAACACAATCTCAATCTGTAGATGCAACAATAGCACAAGTTGATGTGCCCACTGAATACAATACAGTCGCTCACAATGCGCCAATGAAAACAGGCGTTGCTGAAAACAGAACACAAGTGCCTCCCATCAATGCTGTTTCGACTCACACAACAAAAACTGTTGTACAAAAACCTGTAGTGAAAACCATTGCTTTGAATAAAGGCGTAGTTGTTATCGCTTTTGGCGACCCTGCTATTGCCAACCCGATTGAAAAAATTCTTGAAAGCGAATTGAAACAACAAGGTGTAAAAGTCATGAATGAACAGTTTATTCCAGGCATGCGCCAATTGATGAACAATGGCTTAGATTTAGCAGAATTGAAAAATTTAATTGAAAAGAACGGCGGTCAAGCCATGGTAATCGCCAATGTCAACTATGTGGGATCCCAACAGTTACAGTATGCGGGTCGTTCCAGTGAATTAATCAATGCACAAATTGATATTGATGCTTATGATATCAGAACAGGTGACAGCATTGGCATCGGTTACGGGACAAAAATCAACTATACTTCCCTGAATGCTACTGATCAAGCCTCGGATGCTGTTATGCAATATACCAACACACTGGTTGCCAATTTAAAAAACGAGATCTAAAAAACAATGGTCTTATTGCCATGAATAAATACACGGTCATTTAAGACTAAAGCAAGGGCGCGAGAAAGAACTGATTTTTCAACGTCGCGCCCAGCTCTTTGCATATCCTTCCAATTAAAACGGTGGTTCACCGGAATAATATTTTGCGCAATAATCGGTCCTTCATCTAAATCACTGGTGACAAAATGTGCGGTGGCTCCAATAATTTTTACGCCTCGTTCAAATGCCTGTTTATAAGGGTTTGCTCCAATAAATGCAGGTAAAAATGAATGGTGGATATTGATAATTTTTTGTGGAAAGCTATCAACAAATTTTGAAGTTAAAATGCGCATATATTTGGCCAATACAATATAATCGAATTGATATTGATTTATAGTTTGCATCACCTCTTTTTCATGTTGTTGCCGATTAATATTCACTGCAGAAACATGATGAAAGGGAATATCGAATCGAGACACCAATTGTTCTAGTGTATTATGATTGCCGATAACGGCTTGTATTTCTGCATCTAGCTCTCCTGCAGAATGGCGAATCAATATATCTCCCAAAGCATGTGACTCTTTAGTAACCAACAATACAATTTTTTTCTTTTGCGGAATGATTACTTGCAAATGTGAGTTCTCTGGAAGCACCTGTCGCAAATCTTTTTCTAATCTTAATTCATCAAAGTCACCACTAACTACCGAACGCATAAAAAACTTCCCTGATTTTTTATCCACAAACTCCTGATTGCTGTCTATATTCAACCCTCGTTCAAAGAATATTTTAGAAACCTGATAAACCAAGCCCTTAGCATCTTTGCAATCAATCAATACGCGTGCAATATTTTTCATAACTGTTTTTAATCAAAATCCCGAAACAAACGCGAATTATAGCACAGTCAACTTGTAAACAGCGAAAACAGGGCATGTCGGAATCGGGACTTTAGAGACTGTGAAAGTATTATGGGGCGAAAGAAAAAAACACATGGAATGTTTTTTCACGCAAGCCGCGAAGCGGTAAGTATCAGGACGATACGCATAAAAATGA
>CAZLZZ010000026.1:0-27594 GCA_964564165.1 uncultured Alcanivoracaceae bacterium
AGGTGACTTTAGTATTTTTAAATTTCTTAGTCATATCATTACTTGCACTATCATCACATTGCTATATCGGGATTTGGGTAATAGTCTCTAATCAATTAATAAATCGTTGCACTTCGTTATTGATTTCTAGTGTTTGAAGGCTTTTCATCTGGAATAAATTCACACTTAAATATCCAGCCTTTCACCTTTTGATTTAATTGCTGTATAAATTATTGCAACAAATCCAACAGCAGCCATTGTTGCCAGTGGCCAAGCTAAGGATTCAAGAAAAGAGCCTTTGTTTGTAAAAATCCCAAACAGAGTTGCAGTGCCAAATAATGAAAATGTTATTCCAGTTAAAAAAAACAACAACAAAATATCATTTTCAACCGTGGTATTTAGGGTTGCACTTTTGTGCCGTTGTGGATTATAGAATACTTTGACTTTTTGGCTTACTGAATAGTTTTTGGCTTGTATGAATTCTGCTGCAGGTCGATTTTAAAAAGTTAAATCTCTACCAGCAAGTATTTTTCTACGGTGTGTGTGGTTTTCCCCATTGGCTGTGTATTTGTATCAATGTTAAATCTTGGTTTGCCAACTTCTATGCCTACTGTGTGGAACCTGATTTTTGATTCAATTATTTCACCTTCAACTGATAACCATTTATTGGCTGTTTTAAATTCATAAAACCAGCGTATTGCAAAAACAGAAACGGCGGTGCCAGTAGCTATAAAAATCAATAAAAAAACTGCAAAAGGGTGAATGTCCATAATTTATCCATAATATATCTAACGCAAAATTAAGTGATGATTGTATCACAGTATTTTCCAGTTACGATAAATGATGAAACTAGAAAAAATCACCCCTGAAAAGGCGATGTTTCATAATTTCAAATCAATCCTGTTCATAATTAAATACAGAGTTTATAATAAAAACATGAAATTTTTCAAACCACTGTTTTTGCTTATTATATTGACTAACCCTTCATTTGCAGGAATATTCAAATGGGTAGATGAAAAGGGTGTAACGCATTACAGTGAAAAGAAACCAGAATTAATAGCTGTTGAAGAAATCCACATAAAGTCTTATAGCAACGTTTCTATCGTAAATAATGGCGGTAATTTAGAATCGGACTCAATGGAACAAACATCAGAACCAAGGCTGAAACGTGCAAAGAAAGTCATCATGTATTCTGCAGAGTGGTGTGGTGTTTGTAAAAAGGCAAAAAACTACTTTAAAAAAGAAAATATTCGGTATACCAGTTATGACATAGATAAAAGCAAAAGTGCTAGAGCGCGTTATAAAAAATTAGGAGCCAAAGGTGTGCCGGTAATTTTTGTTGGAAAAAAACGCATGAATGGCTTTAGTGTTGCAGGTTTTAATCGGCTTTATTTCCACATGGAGCCTAAAAAATGAACTCAATCAAACACAACAACAAACAAATCACGCCCTCGAAAATAATCTGTATAGGCAGAAACTATGTCGATCATATCAAAGAACTAAATAACGAAATGCCAACTGAGCCCGTTATTTTTATAAAACCCAATTCTGCCATAACGGACGAAATCACCTTGAATGAAAACGATGCCATTCATTATGAAGGAGAAATATCCTTTCTGGTACAAGCAGGTAAATTGTCAGCAGTGGGTTTTGGTTTGGATTTAACCAAGCGCGAAATTCAATCAAGGCTCAAAGCCAAGGGTTTACCTTGGGAGCGTGCTAAGGCATTTGATGGGTCAGCAGTATTCAGTGAGTTTGTTGACTTTGATAAGGTCGAAGACCTTAGGTTGGAACTTTCGATAAACAACAAACCAGTACAGTCTGGTGGTTGTGATTTAATGTTGTTCAATCCACATGCTATTCTCAAAGAAATTAGTACATTTATGACACTTGAGGACAACGATCTTATTATGACAGGAACGCCAAAAGGAGTGGGTGTAATCAATCATGGTGATATTTTTACGGGTAGAATATTTGCCAAGAATACATTGCTTGTGGAATCCACATGGGCAGTTGGCTTTCCATTGTCTGTTCAAGAAGCTGCTGGCACTTGGAATGATTTCCCTAGCGCGAAAGAGTTACGCGAAAATTTGGGTAAAGATGCTAAACGTGAAAATTTGTAAGTATCAGGACGATACGAAGGAATACAGGCTGTGAAAGTATTCTTTTTCGGTCAAGCAATAATTAACCATTTAAAGGTCAGTCAAGTGCTAAAATAAAACAATGATAATAAAAGTTGATAATTTGCAAGCAAGCGAGGTTGTTGAACTCCTGCAGGAACACCATCGAGATATGTTGAATTATTCCCCACCAGAAAGTGTACATGCGTTAGATATTGTATCATTACAAGCATCCGATGTGACTTTTTGGAGTGTGTGGATTGAGGACAAATTAGCGGGTTGTGGTGCTTTGAAACATTTAAGTTTAATTCATGGTGAAATTAAATCAATGCGAACCTCACACGCTCATAGAAGACAAGGCGTAGCTAGGTGTTTATTAGAATTTATTCTTAACAAAGCCAAGAATCGTGGTTACCAACAAGTTAGTCTTGAAACAGGTTCGGTGAACGCTTTTGAACCTGCTAGAAAAATGTATGAAA
This sequence comes from uncultured Alcanivoracaceae bacterium, assembly GCA_964564165.1. Taxonomy (GTDB): domain Bacteria; phylum Pseudomonadota; class Gammaproteobacteria; order Xanthomonadales; family Marinicellaceae; genus NORP309. The sequence goes on from CAZLZZ010000026.1 coordinate 2,579, forward strand.
ATTTTGGCTTTGAATACTGCTCCCCATTCGCTGAATATGCCGAAGATAAATACAGCGTATTTATGACAAAACAATTGTAAAAACTTCAATTTAAGTTAAGGTTATAATGTTCCTAAAACCAACTCAAAAGATATTCTATGCCTTTTAACGGTAAACAATTCGCCAAACAACTGCCAGCAAAGCCCGGTATTTATCAAATGTTTGATAATAAAGGTGATGTGGTTTATGTGGGCAAGGCGTTAAACCTGAAAAACCGTGTCAGCAGTTACTTTGCAGGCAAGGCCCAAGACAAAAAGACCATGACACTGGTACAAACGGTTGCAAGCATTCAGTACAGTATTACCCGCACAGAAGGTGAGGCGCTGTTACTGGAAAATCAGTTAATCAAACAACACACGCCAAAATACAATGTACTGCTCAAAGATGGCAAAAGTTATCCCTATATCTATTGTTCTGAAAAAGAAGACGAGTTTCCACGTTTGGAATTTAGACGGGGAGCCAAAAAAGGCAAAGGCCGTTATTTTGGACCTTTTCCTAGCGCACAAGCGGTGCGTCACACGTTAAATCATTTGCAAAAATTGTTTAAAATACGCCAATGCAATAACGCCAATTATTCCAACCGTTCGCGACCTTGCTTACAGTACCAAATTAACCGCTGTTCTGCACCTTGTGTGGGCTTGGTTAAAGCCAATGAATACCAACAACAACTGCATTATACCTATGAATTTTTAGCAGGAAAATCCTTGCAAGTGGTTGAAGAGTTGGTCACTGCGATGAACCTGTGCTCTAAAGATTTAGATTTTGAAAAGGCTGCAGAGATACGTGATCAGATCAAAGAGTTGAAAATGATTCAATCACAACAAGTGGTCGAATCAAAATCCAGCCAAAATTTGGATATATTCTCGGTTGCCCATGAGTTGGGACTGTTTATTGTGACTTTGTGTGCGGTACGAGGTGGGCAAATGTTGGGACACAGAAGTTTTTACCCCAAAGCACCCAATGACAGCAATGACGACGAAGTCATGAGTGCATTTATAAGCCAATACTATCAGGACAAACCCGTTCCTGAGTTGATTGTATTGAACAAAAACATCACGGATAAAACTTGGTTGGAAACGGCTTTATCGCAAATTGCCAACAGCAATGTCAAGCTAGTGAGTAATCCACGAGGCAGTCGCAAACAAATGCTGGATTTAAATATAACCAATATGAATAACGCCTTAGAGTTGCATGTTGCAAAAAAGGCCAACTGGCAGCACAAATGGCAAACCTGGGTTTCTCAGGTTGGATTAACAAAAGTGCCCAGTAGAGTTGAGTGTTTTGATATTTCGCACGTATTTGGTGAAAAAACACGGGCCTCATGTGTGGTGTTTGATGCCACCGGTGTAAAGAAAAGCATGTACAGAAACTACAAAATTACCGGCATAACTGGTGGCGATGATTATGCTGCTATGCGACAAGTTATTACCAAACGTTTAGAGTCAATTGAAAAACACCAATACGGATTGCCTGATGTGTTGTTAATTGACGGTGGCAAAGGCCAAGCCAATCAAGCCTTGGAAATATTACAAGAACACAAAATCAAAGATATTGAAATAGTCGGTATAGCCAAAGATGATGATCGTCGGGCGGGAGAAGAACGGTTGTTTGTAATGAGCAGAAACGTCATGATAAAACCCGAATCCAATTCACTGTTGTCACACATGACGCAATATATACGCAATGAAGCACACAGATTTGCTATTACCGGCCATCGAAAAGCTTTGGCTAAATCGCGCAAGAAATCCTTGCTAGAAGGAATCGATGGCATTGGTGAGAAAAGAAGACTGTATTTATTGCAGCATTTTGGTGGTTTACAAGGGTTGAAAAAAGCAGGCGTAGAAGAATTATCAAAACTCAAAGGCATTAGCAAAGAAATTGCACAACGCTTGTATGAACATTTGCATTGATTTGTTATAATTCTGCAAATTGATAATAAATAACTTTTGGGGACAAAAATGACAAACATCGCATTTATTGGTTTGGGAAACATGGGTGGACCCATGGCAGAAAATTTAATTAAAGCAGGGCACAAGTTAACTGTTTATGATTTGAACCAAGAAGTCCTAGCAAAAGCCGTTGCTGCTGGTGCCAAAAAAGCAGATTCAGCTATATCGGCTCTGACCAATGCAAATGTTGTTATTTCAATGTTGCCTAATGGTTCAATTGTAAAATCCCTATTTACCGGCAAGAACGGTTTAATCAACCATATATCTAAAGATGTATTGGTGATTGATTCATCAACTATTGCTGCGGACGACGCGCGTCATGTGGCAACAGCATGCAAAGTCAAAGGAATCAGCATGGTAGATGCACCGGTTTCAGGTGGAACTGCTGCCGCCATTGCTGGTACGTTGACCTTTATCTGTGGTGGTGAGCCTGATGATTTTGAAAAAGCCAAGCCGATTCTTGAGGCCATGGGTAAAAACATCTTCCATGCCGGTGCATCAGGTGCTGGACAAGTAGCGAAGATTTGCAACAATATGTTATTGGCGATTCACATGATTGGCACGGCAGAAGCTCTAAATATGGGAACCAGGCAAGGGTTAGATGCAGGTGTGTTATCAGAAATCATGAAAGCCAGCTCTGGCAACAACTGGTCACTGCAAGTTTATAACCCATATCCAGATGTCATGCCCAATGTCCCAGCAAGCAACGATTACAACGGCGGATTTATGGTTAATTTAATGAGCAAAGACTTAGGTTTAGCCCAGGAACTTGCCAGTAAATCCAAAAGCCCAATCCCGCTAGGTTCGGCCGCAGGCCAACTCTATGAAATGCACAAATACAATGGCAAAGGCATGAAGGATTTTTCTAGTATTTTGGAGATGTTGCAGGAGAAGTGAGTCCAATCAATAAAGAATACATAATTTATGAACCAGCTCGCAGGCTTGGACATGCCACCGTAGGTTGGCGCTGAGGCACGAAGCCCTGCACCGCAAGCTATCGGCAAATTCATAAAAGTGGTGAAGAACATGCTTGCCTGTCGTCATGACCGCACAGGTGACAATTTCTTCACAAAGTACTATAAAACATCATTTGAAATGATATGAACTCCACAATTGATTTACTTGCTATATCTATGTAGTAACCCTTCTGTTGCTTACGTATGGCAACGACTATCCTGTCGTTTGGCCCCGCTTTTGCAAGAATGACGGGGCGAATAGTTACAAAATATTAAATATAATTGTGCTTTTTAAAGGAAATAAACTACTTATTAAGTGATTATTGAAATTAAGAAAATTATTATGAGTTTAAAAATTATCCTTATTATTATCGGGTTTATCAACCCACAAGAAAAACAATCATTTGATTATTATGCAACTAATATGCACCAACAATATGAAAGTGTTGGTGCTGTGATTATCGAAAAGTATCCTATTATACATAACGCAGTTGGAGAAGAAAGACCTGACTTTGTTATGATTGTAGAGTTTCCTAATCAACAAGCATTTCAAAAACTTTTTTCCAGTGAAGAATACAAAAAACTAGTTCCCTATAGAGAAAAAGGGTTTACTAAATTAAACGTGTTTATTTCCCAAAAATAATATTTGTATGGCTAATCAAGAAGATTTTATACGGCTTATTCAGAAAAACGAAGGCATTTTGTTTAAGGTTTCCGGGCTTTATTCAGACAACAGCGCCGATGGTCAAGATCTCAGACAAGAAATGATTTATCAGTTATGGAAGTCTTATGCTTCATTTAAAGGTCAGTCAAAAATAAGCACATGGTTGTACAAGGTGTGTCTAAATACGGCATTGGTTTTTGTTAAGAAAAATAAACACATACCTATGAATATTGGAAATGATGAAGAAATATTACAATTAACTGGCAACCCAGATTTAAAGTTTACTAGCCAAATTCATCACCTTTATCAAACGATAAAAAAACTAAACAAAATTGAACGAGTCATTATTTTGTTGCATTTGGAAGGAAATAGTTACCAAGAAATTTCTGAAATAACTGGATTTAAAAACTCAAATGTTGGTACGCGGCTAGGTCGAATAAAAACTAAATTAACAACACTGATGCAAGGTAATTAAAATGGCAGACACAGAATTACAAGAAATGTGGGATAAGTTTAATTCTTCATTAAAACAACAAAAACTAATCACCGAGAGGGTTATCATGGATATCACAAAAATTAAATTTTCAGATAAAATAAAATCAATTATCAAATATGAGAGTATTGGCGCAATAGTTCTTTTAATTGCTTCTATTAAGCTGATTTGGAACATTCAAATATTTGATACGTTACCTTTACAAATCACAGTTGTTATTAGCCTCATTATTATGATTATGTTACCTGTTTTATCACTATCATCTATTTATCGAATGAAAAGCATGAATATGTCAACAAGGAATATTAAAGAAAATATTGTTGAATACACCAAACGTCAATCACGATTTCTATTAGTACAACGATGGGGTGTGCTTATATCGCCCATATTGATGTTAGCCCTTATTCCTCTATTTTTAAAACTGAGAAAAGGTGAAGATTTTTTTGCAGGAAATAGTAATAATTTATTATGGTACATACCCATAGCTTTAATTGCTCTGGTACTCTTTGGTAAATGGGGTTATGGGTGCTATACAAGAATCACCGAGGATGCTAAAAAAATCTTACAAGAATTAGAAGGTGATATTCATGAATAAATTAATAATTGTTACACTGTGGTTTTTGCTATCACCGTTAGCAAATGCTCAAGACATTACAGGTTTTTGGACTGGAAAGGCAAGCCTTGGAAAAGAAAAATCCATAACATTCGAATTTAAGATAACAAAAACTAAGCAAGGAGATTACAAAACAATTGTTTCAATACCCTCAGCACGAGTCAAAGGCTTATCACCCAAAAAGACGAGCTTTAATGGTACTGCTCTTGTGGTAGATGGCTCTAATTTAGGTATCAGTTATGAGGGCACTTACGATAAGGATAAAAATAGATTTATTGGTACTTTTAAAGAGGGTTTTAATGCCATTTCTCTAACATTAGAAAAAGGTGAAGCTGAGATTAAACAAGCAACGTTGATAAGACCCCAAGAGCCAGTTAAACCACTGCCTTACAGCCATGAAGAGGTGAAATTCAAAAACACTAAAGCACATGTAGAACTTGCAGGCACTTTCACAAAACCACATGGCACTAATAAATTTCCTGTAGTCTTGCTCATAAGTGGCAGTGGTCCCTCAGACAGAGACCAAACTTTTGCCAATCATAAAACGTTCTTAGTACTTTCTGATTATCTTACAAGAAAAGGCATTGCGGTATTGAGGTATGATGACAGGGGTAGCGGAGCTTCAACGGGCGATTTTTCAAATGCAACCACGCTTGATTTTGCTAAAGATGCAATGAGCGCTATCAAATATTTAAAGACTCGCAACGATATAGATCCAGATGCTATTGGCATAATTGGTCACAGTGAAGGTGGAATAATTGCACCGATTGTTGCAAATAAAATGACAAAAGATATCGCCTTTATTATTTCTTTAGCGGGTACGGCAATACCTGGTAGTGAGTTGTCGTTAATACAATCCAAAACATTAAGGCCTTTTCCTGTTCCAGATGAAGCGCAATATGAATCTGCAATTAGAAAAGCCATTGTAATTGCTTCTAAAAAAGGACCAAGAAAAAAAGTACAAAGACAATTGTTAGAACACTACAATAAGGAAATTTTGCCAATATTAATTGATGTAACTGGTTCAAAAGAACGAGCAAAAGAGATCATTGGGCGATTTGTCAATGGTAGAACCACACCGTGGTCACGTTATTTCTACAGATACAACCCAGCTGATGAATACCGCAAAGTTAGATGTGATGTACTTGCTTTATACGGCACTAAAGACACACAGGTTCTTGCAAATATAAATGCTCCGGCATTAGAAAAAGCATTAAAAAATGGTAAATCACAGCATTACTCCGTTAATGTGTTAGAAAATTTAAATCACTTGTTTCAAGAAAGTAAGACAGGAGAAATGAGTGAGTATGAAAGTATTGACCAAACTATTTCTCCCATAGTTTTACATAAAATTTCTTCATGGATTTTTGAACGTATAAATTTAAAAGAAAATTTAAAAGAAATACAGGGAGATATATGAGCACTTCGTCATGCCAATCTTAATTCGTTAAAATAGTGTTGAGCTAACGAATCAGTCATTTTGTAGGCTAGATTAACAAACTGTAATGGCTCAATTTTCACGGAGACAATTATAGCCACTTTTTAAAATCAAGAATTTCCAACTTAAAACTTAGAGTTCAGTGGCTTTTACGTGTTGAATTAATTTAATAATTGCCAAATATGCACCACTGATAAACATTCCTATCAAAATTCCAATAGAAGCACTTGTCAGTGTTGCCCCCAAAAAAGTTGATGCCAATAAGAATTCCGAATTAATAAAGTACCACATATAAGCCAACACAATAATTGTTGCAGTAAAAATAGAAGTAAATTTCAATTGAAAAAAGTTGTCTTTTTTTCTAAAGTTAACTCCTATTATTAAATCGGTAACAATGTTGTATGTTTTTTTTATTCTAGAATTCATTATTTTTCTGTAGAGTTAATATGTGGTTGATTATATCAAATTCTAGTCATTAACATAATGGGTTGAAAGTCACTAATTTTATCAATGTTATTCATTAAGCTGTATGGGTAGTAACAATCGGCAGAGCATCCACAAAAAATCTAAAATTCATTTTTATACTTTGTGTTGAAAATAGAATGCTTTAGAAATGTGTTTAATGTTAGTGCTAATAAAAAATGAGTTTATAAGCATAAATGATTATTTTTGTAGTGCCAAGGTTTAGATTGATGTATTTTAAGACGTGGTTTTTTAGCTTAGATTGCGACAGTAGTTTTCAAGGTCAATTCTAATAAAATACAATTCTATATACCATAGATGAGTGTTTTTTAGGATTGAGATTGGAAACTAATGGTGTGATATCAGCTAAAAAATGGTACCAGGAGCGGGAATCGAACCCGCACTTCCGAAGAAACCGGATTTTGAATCCGGCGCGTCTACCAGTTCCGCCACCCTGGCACACTATTTTTAACTGCACTACTTAATTGCAATCAGCGATTTGAAATCACCGATCTGAATTAAGATTTGCTAGTATAAAGATTAATAAATTATGTTCAAGTAAATTTTTCTAAATAGATACTTTATTTAAGATTGACCGCAATTCTAAAGCCTAAACGGGCATCTGTAAAACTGGCTTTGGCAGTAAAGCGGTGCGCGGATGAGAATTGTTTTTTTGCGCTGCTCCAACTTCCTCCCCGAATAACGTGGTCTACACATCCTGGATTCATCCAAGCACTGCCATCTTTGGGCGCTCTAGCATAAGAGTCATGCCAGCAATCCATTACCCATTCCATAACATTGCCAGCAGTATCGTTGAGTAAAAATGAATTGCTGATGAAACTACCTACAGGAGCAGGGCCCCAATATTTGTCGTTGTATTTTTCAAAGCCTTTTTTCCACTTGGCTCTCGATGCATTTTTAGATTTATCCAGTTTACCTGTGAGGTTTTCAATCACTTGTGCGGGAGTGCCATCTCCCCAAGCGTAGTAGGTGCTTGAGCCTGCTCTTAGTACATATTCAAATTCTGATTCGCTAAGTAACCTGTAATTTTTGCCGGTTTGTTCCCTAAGCCACTGGGTATAAGCCACAGCATCGTTCCAAGAGACATGTATTACTGGATATCTTTTTTTGGCTTTTTTGCCTATGTAATTTTTTTCCCAGTTGATTCGATGTTTGTTTTTTAGACGACCAGAGCGCATGTCGTAAATCCGTGATAAATTGCTTTTGTCCGCATCGGTTTTATAATTGCTGTCTTGTATAAATAACCTAAAATCTTTGACAGAAATTTCATTTTGACTCACAGCAAAGCCATAATTGATGGTTACATTGTGAGCGGGTCTTTGATTTTTTTCACCGGAGTTAGAGCCCATGGTGAATTTTCCTACTGGCATAACTACCATTTTAGGGAGTGGAGAACCAATTTTTGATAAGTCTACAAAGGTTTCTAGTGGTTTGTATTTGCCCAATATAGTGATGCGTTCAATTTCTTGATTAAGCTCGGTCAGTTGTGATTGCTCAATACCCAGTTCGATTAATTGTGTCAGCATTCGGTTTGCCCTAGGAACGTTGGCTTGTTCAATGGCTTGGGATATTTGTTGTTCTAGCCATTGGTATCTTTTTAGTTTAAGTTGGTTGATGGTGTCAATAGTAAACAATACAAATGTTGAATCCGGTGACAACATTTGAGCCTGGGTGATTTGTGTGTTTGCCATTTGGAAGTCAATTTCTTCGGCTGCTCGCAGTGCATTATTCAGCAATATATTATTGACTTGATAAATTAAGTCTTTGGTTTTGGTGTTGTTTTCATCTACTGTGAGCATTTGACTTGCAGTGTGCCAGGCTCCAGATAAGTCATCGCTGACTATGCGATTGTTATTGATTTGTTTGCTTCCTTTTGCGAACAGTTTGTTGATGGTTTTGATGGTTGTCAGTTTTTCTTTTAGTGATTTTATTTTATCTTTATCGAAGGACAGTGTCTTCAACCGCGATATGGTTGTAACCAATTTGTTGACATCATTATCAAGTAATGCAAGCTGGGCCTGGTTTGATATTTCATTGGATAGTTTTAGCGATAATTCTTGTATGTTTTCGTTGTTTTCATCAATGGACTTTAAGTTGATCAAAAAGAATAGGGCGTTGTTTTCTTTGGGTTGGAAAAAACGGCCCTCTTGAATGGCTAAATTGATTGACTTGACCAGTTCTTCGCTGGTTAAGGCTTCTATAGCAGCAAAATCAAATGTCCAAGCAGGTATATAGGGTGTACTTTCGAGTGTTGCTTGTTTGGTGTTGTGATTAAAGCTCTGTTGTTTGTTCACTTCGTCTAGTGTTGCTGTTGTTATTATGGGTTGATTCGATACCGATTCGGCAATGTTTGATTCATCAGTGTTGGATTCATTAGAGGGATTTTTCATGACATAAAGAAATCCAACCAAACAAAGGCCAAGAACAAATACTGCAACTTCTTTGCCAGACATAATCAGTTACAATTGCTCCTTAAACTATTGCAAATTCTGCCATCAATTATTGGGTTGATGCCATTGGGTGTGTTTTTAATGCGAGTGATGGTCAGTTGTTTCAAATCTGAACCATTTTTAACACATTTTTTTATCATTGACTCATCAATCATCTGATAACCATCGTGATCGGTATCTTTGTCAATTAAGTATTTTGGAACCACCACGGTAAATGTTTCATTGTCTAATATAGGTTGGTTGTTGTGATCCCATCTTAACTGACCAAAAGTTTGTTTTTCAGGATTGTGGGTGTATCTGATGCCTGATACCAATAGCCAGTGTCCGTTGGCTGTCCACTTGTCGATTGTATGTGTTAACATTTGCCTTAAAGTTTTACCATTGATTTCTATTAGTTGTAGGTTTGAAGGATAGGGGAACATGCCCTCAATGTGTTTTCTAGTAATATTGCTGTTGGCTGAAATATTGTGGTTCAATCGAATAGAGCCAGAATTTATCAAAGCGATATCCGCAGCGCAAATTTTAAATTCTTGTCTGGCAGTATCAGCAATATAATTACCAATATTGGTTTCAAACCTTCTTATCTCGCTTTCTTCTGCTATCAATTTAACTTTAGTACTTCCATAGGCTTCTTCTAAGCAACCGCTTTCTTGTTTTATTTTTTGGCAATATATGACACTGGTTTTTTGAGTCCAGTTTTCTATTTCCTGTTGTAAATAAGTATCTTTTTCTATTGTTTTATCCAAATCAACAAATACAGGGAATACATTTATTCCCCCATCGGCTTGAATTGAAATATCAATCACTGCAGCAGAAAGTGCATCGGCATCTGCTTTGATAATCCATTTGTTGTTGATTTGTTCAAGCTGGCGATAATGTTCGTGTCCGCCGAATATCAGATCAGGTCTGTATTGTTCATCTAGTCTCAATAAATTTTTATCGTCATTGAGTTGTTGATGAGTTAAGGCTATTACTATTTGCGCGCCTTTTGATTTTAGAAAAGGGACATAATGTTTGGTGACTTCTATAGGATTGTCAAAACTGGCAATGTAGTCAGGATTTACCATATCGGTAGTTAAGCTAAAGAGCCCAACTTTGATACCTCCTATGTCTTTAATTAACCATTTTTTTAATTTTTTAGAGTGAATCATACCAAACTTTTCATCTCTGAACCAGTTGATGTTTGAGTCTAACCAGGTAAACTCAGACTCATCGATACGTTGTTGTAATCTTGGCAAGTACTTCATGTCTGTTTTATCAAATTCATGGTTGCCAAAGGTGATAATCATATTTTCATCAAAACCAGGGCTAATACCATCCAGTTTATTCATAACATCAATCATGGCCGCACCATGATTAATTCTGCTGCTAAAAGAGGGCTGTAAAAAATCACCTGCATGCAGTAGTAATACTTCATCGCCTTCTGCTATTAATTTTTCCCGCAATGTTCTTACTCGGGCTAAACCACCTATAGTGCCTTTGTCTAAACCTTCAGCACGATATACATCGTTGATTGCCAGAAGCTTAAATGAATGAGTTGAAGCGGTTTTTTTTGGGTTGCAAGCAGACACTAGGATCAGCAAAGCAAAAATAGTGAAGTATATTAAAAAGTTTTGTTTTAATTGTTTGATAGCTTTCATATTGGTAGAAAAATAGAATTTGTGTTTTAATGTGCAAATGATAACAGATTACCAGTGGATTGACGATAATTCAGAATGTGAAGCACTCATTTTGTCGATAAATAAATCCGATGCCATAGCTTTTGACAGTGAGTTTGAAAGAGTTAACACTTTTTACCCCAAACCCGCTTTGTTCCAATTGAAAATAGCTGACACTTATTATTTGATTGATATGAAAAAAATTACCCAATCTTCAATCTTTAAAGTTTTATTGGACAATATTATTCTTCACTCGGGTTCTGAAGATTTAGAAATTTTATATAACTTAAATCAACAATTGCCGACCCAAATATTTGACACCCAAGTGGCGGCATCTTTGTGCGGGTTTGGTTTGCATCTTTCATACCAAAATATTGTTAAAGAATTTATGGGGGTTGAATTGTCAAAAGCCCACAGCCGATCTGATTGGTTGCAACGGCCATTAAGCGATGAACAATTACAATATGCCTTAGACGACGTGGTTTATTTGCCTGAAATACAGTCCATCTTACAAGAAAGATTATTGGAACAAGGCAGGCAAAGTTGGTTTGAACTGTTAATGAAGCAACGCAAGGCTGCTATTATTGATGCCAATCATGTGAACAAAACATTTGTTAAAATTGCCAAGTCTAAACGCTTAGATGTGGCTGGACAACAGTTGTTATATAGCTTGCTAGACTGGCGCGAAACAGTGGCGAAGCAAAGAGATAAGCCGCGCAACTGGATTTTGAAAAATGATGAAATATTGGGCATAATTTATAAAAAACCCCAAAGCAAAGGACAGTTTATTGAACAAACGGGTCTATATCCTGGGTTTGTTAAGCACAACGCAGGTGCAATAATAAACTTGTATGACGAAGCATTAGAAGTTTCGTCTGATACTCTGCCAAAATTTGATAATTTGTCTGCTGAACAAGGCGTGAAACATGCCAAGGTGAAACAACAGTTAATGGATACTTGTGAAAAATTAAATATTCCATCGGCTTTGGTTATTAATATGCCTGATCTAAAATCGTTGATTGCGGCGGACAAAGATTTGAGTGATCTTGAGATGTGGCAATTAATTACTCAGTAATGTGATTCGAATGTGAAAAAACCTTGCACTATTTAAGTTTGAAACTAAAATACACACAAATTCGGGATGTAGCGCAGCCTGGTAGCGCACCACAATGGGGTTGTGGGGGTCGGAAGTTCGAATCTTCTCATCCCGACCATTTTTAACTAGGAGATTGTCCGAGAATAGAAACCGTAGCGAGAGAAAGCTGGTTTGAGTCAGATTTTTCACTAATTTGAGGCGAATATAGGTATATTTAACGAGAATTAGTGGGAAATATGGCCAAATCCAGCATTTTCGCAGTAGGTTTTCTATTCTCGGACAAGCTTCTAAGTATTTATCAGGAAAATACTTACAAACCAAAGAGGCTATTATGAAAGATCCAGTAAGAGTTGCCATCACTGGCGCAGCCGGTCAAATCGGTTATCAATTGTTATTTAGAATCGCAGCAGGCGATATGCTTGGAGCAGATCAACCTATTGTCTTACAGCTTTTGGAAATTCCTCCGGCCATGGGTGCGGTTCAAGGCGTGGTAATGGAACTGGAAGATTGTGCCTTTCCTTTGTTACAAGGGGTGATTGCAAGTGACGATCCAAATGTGGCCTTTAAAGATGCCGATTATGCTTTATTGGTTGGTGCTCGTCCACGCGGTCCAGGTATGGAGCGCAGTGATTTGTTGGAAGCCAATGGTGCTATTTTTACGGTTCAAGGCAAAGCCATCAACGACAATGCTTCTAAAGATATCAAAGTTTTGGTAGTAGGTAATCCTGCAAACACCAACGCCATGATTGCTATGGAATCGGCTCCTGATATAGCAAACAAACAATTTACCGCGATGACACGTCTAGATCACAATCGCGCAATCGGACAATTGGCAGCTAAGACAGGTAAGCAAACCAATGATGTGACCAATATGACGATTTGGGGAAACCATTCTTCAACTCAGTATCCAGATATAGCCAATGCTAAGATTGATGGCAAAGCAGCCAGTGATTTAGTTGCACGAGAATGGTTTGAAAATGATTTCATTCCAACAGTTCAAAAACGTGGTGCGGCAATTATTAAGGCCCGTGGTGCATCCAGTGCAGCCTCAGCTGCTAGTGCAGCAATTGATCATATGCGCACGTGGTCGCTAGGAACTACCGATGGCGATTGGGTTTCTATGGGTATTCCTGCCGATGGCAGTTACGGTGTTGATGCTGGTATTATTTTTTCTTATCCTGTCACTTGTAAAGATGGGCAGTATGAAATTGTTCAAGGTTTAAATATCGATGCTTTTTCACAAGGTCGTTTAGATGTTACCGAAAAAGAATTGCGTGAAGAACGTGAAGCGGTTGAACATTTGTTAGGATAACTTTAAAAAAATGGTAAAATAAAAAACCTTGGCAGATTTGCCAAGGTTTTTTTATGGAGACGACTATGAAACATGATATTCATAAAATGTATCAAGAATCAGTTCAGTGTGTTGAGGCTGAGATTGATTTTGTGCAAGCAACTTATAAAGAGATTCGTGGCAATGAAGCTCAGTATTTGCGGGAAGATTTTTCAGGAACGGGTCAAACAGCTGGTGAGTGGGTGGATAGGAATCCAGAGAACAAAGCTTGGGCGGTAGATATGGATGAAGGTGTTCTGGCTTGGGGATATGATCATGTTATTCCAAATTTAAAAAACAAACAAAGTTTACACTATAAAAAAGCCGATGTAAGGAACTCCGAAATTAACAATATGGATATTGTATTGGCGATGAATTTCAGCTATTTTCTATTTATGGATAGAAAAACTATGGTTGATTATTTTATCTCTGTTAAAGACTCACTTGAAGATACAGGAATTTTTTTCCTAGATGCTTTTGGTGGTTATGAAGCTGCAAAGGAACTCAAAGAAGAGCGAGAATGCGAGGGTTTTACTTATATTTGGGATCAAGCCAGTTTTAATCCGATAAATTCGCAGATGCAATGCTACATTCATTTCAAAACAAATGATGGCACTGAATACAATAAGGCATTTTCATATTATTGGCGTTTATGGACATTGCCGGAGTTGCAAGAAATGCTCCAAGAAGCGGGTTTTTCCCAAGTGGATATTTACTGGGAAGGAACAGATGAAAAGTCGGGTGAGGGTGATGGGGTTTTCAAATCATCAGAAGCAGGCACGGCAGATGCTGGGTGGGTGTGTTATATAGTGGCTTTGCCTTAAGGTTTGATAAGTAAAATAGTTACAGGAAAGATATTTCTTTGTTGATTTTGTTTCGGATGGTTGTATTCAATTCTAAGATTCTTTTTAATTGAGTAAAACTACCCACATCAATTTTATTCCACATCGCTCCAATTGCATCATTACTTATGTGGGTAACCTCAATACTCATGCTAATACTGGGCGAGTTCTGTTGTGACATGGAAAGTCTATAAATTTCATGAATATTTCCATTCCAATCATCAGGTTTAGAAAATAAAATGCCTTTAAGTGAAAGGTCAATGACTTGACATTTCCATACTGCACTTCCTGAAAACAACTGAACATTGCTTTCAAAGGGTAGGCGATCAAATAGTCTGCGATTATTAGTCGGGGTTTGCGATTTTGTCATTATTTTTATTGATAACAGATGTTTGTATAACATTATACCTATATACCAATGATAGTAAAACAAAATACCATCAATTGTTTTTAAAGATGTCTTGATAATACCAATAAAACTTTAATCTGTTTAGGGTGGCTTTCAAACGAGGCTTTATATACCGAGATTTAAGACTTTGTTAAAATTTTCCAGTGACCAACTTAAGTGCCTCTTCGTAATCTACTTCATTGTGCTTGACAAACCCTTCTGTGTTTAGCTCTACCAGGACATCAAAAGCAGTCTCATCATCTTGTAATGAAAGCAGTGCGTTTTGAAAAACATCTGCGACTTCTTGAGGAACATTGGGAGAAACTGTGAAGGTCGAGCCCGGGATTTTTTTACTCTCGATTAAAGATGCAAAATTTGGATAGAGATTAAACATCCAATTGGGGACAATTGCCGCTTGGGCACTGCCATCGAAAACGATTTCGACTGCCTCTTGCCATGAGAGAGCGGTTACATCTTTTTTTGGTGAGGCGAATAAGTCAGTAAACCATTGTTTGAAATATATAGATGCCAAACTGGGGTTGGGTAACATGACGATTTTTTTACCAACCATGTAATCTTTTACAGTTTGACCATCTGCGGGCTCATCCAGTGAAATAAGATGATAAGAAAGCTTTTCTATTGTTGTGGCTAAAATTTTATAATTTTTTTTACTGGCTCTAAATGCAGCTATATGGGGAGCATCCAATGTAAAATCAGGCATTCTACTGCCATTGGCATTTCTCCAATAAAAATAGTAATTGTTGTCAATAATGATTTCAAATTGGTGCCCTGTTTTTTTATTCAACCATTGTCGCAAAGGCTCGTAAACTTGTTTTCCTTGTTCTGCGGGAAATGTAGGTTCAATCACGAGTGTGTACTTATCAGCGTAAGCCTTTGGTGAAACACCAAAAAATAGTAGTAATACACTGATTGTTATAAGTTTTTTCATATTTTAGCCTTTTTTATTTGCTCCTTTTTTAATTGCTTCTAAAAAGTTTCAGAGTATCCTATTTTAAAAATTAACATTTATTTGCGATTAAGTCAATAATCAAAACTTTTATTCTGATAAATACACAGTTAATAATTAAATTAAACCAGGACATGTATTTGTAGCTTTTAATATATTACAAATTTTGTTACCTGTTTGTTTTTAGAGAATTACTTGAATGTGATGAAAGCCATTTCCTTGATTATATATGATTGGTGATACAGCCTGATGTTTTTCCGACTCAGTTATCAGTGCTTGTTTGTTGATGTTTTTCAACAAAGACATGCGCTTTTTGATTTTCCCTAAGTATTTTAACCGAGCAATGATCTCTTGACCAGGATAACAGCCTTTACTAAAACTCATGATGTTTTTCTGTTGGTCTAAGTTAACATGTTGTGGTATAAATTTTTCAGTGTTGCTGGCATCTATCCAAGGCAAGTTTTGAGCAAACATAAAGGCATAAAATGCTTGAATATTATCAATTTCTGAATCTATAAATGATGAGAGCAATATTTTGTTGTTTTCTAAATCTATTGCGGCCGAGTCATTGGTTTGTTTGATGTCAATTTTTAAGCGAAATTTTCTCATGTTAAAAAAACTCAATAAATGGTTGCTGAGGTTTTTAGGGCAAATTAATTTGACGGAATCAGAATTATCAATATTAATCCATATACTGGCAATAATTCGCCCTTTTGGGTTGCACAAAGCTGTGTATTGAAAAGTGTTGTTCTCAAGTTCAGTTAAATTAGAGATAAGTAGATTGTTTAGAAAATCAACACTGTTCAAGCCTTTCAAACTAATAGTTGAACAGATTGAACTGATTGTTTTCATATTTTTATCATTATCTTTGTCACACATTAAAAAAACCCTTACTGCAATTTTAAAATTCAATTATAATTGCAAAGTTGTATTTATAATAACGATATAAATAAATAAGGGGTTTTTAATGAAAACATCAAATCGACCATTGTCGCCTCATATTCAGGTGTACAAAATGCCTTTATCGGCAAAATTATCCATTTTACACAGATTAACAGGCCTAGCATTGTCACTTGGTGCGGTGGTGCTGGTTTTTTGGCTGTTTAGCTTGGCTTACTTTTCAGAGACTGCAGTGTCTTTGCATGCATTCTTCTTTTCGACAATAGGCAAGCTGCTTTTGGTGGCTTGGACTTTTGCATTTTTCTACCATTTTTGTAATGGCATACGACATTTGTTTTGGGATGTGGGTAAGGGCTTCGAGATTGATACTGTCAATCGTTCAGGGGTGGTGGCGGTTATATCAGCTATCGCATTAACAGCAATCGTTTGGACCTTACCAATTTTAGGAGCATAATATGCAATACAGATCAGATGTTAAAAGAGTAAAAGGTTTAGGTACTGCCAAACACGGTTTTTCACATTGGTGGATGCAGCGCTTAACTGCGGTATTAATGATTCCTTTGGGTTTGTGGTTTTTTTACTCACTAATGAACTTGGAAACACTGTCGGCTGATTCGGTAATTATGTGGTTACAATATCCAGTTCAGGCCTTATTAATGGCATTGTGGACGATTACTGTGATCTATCATGCTACCTTGGGTTTGCAGGTAATTATTGAAGATTATGTACAGGCAAAGGCCATGGCATTAACTCTTTTAACGCTAATTAAATTTGCCATGTTCGCTATGATAGTGGCAACATTTTTCTCGTTATTCAAATTGGCTTCATAAGAAAAGTAATAAGAAAGGTAATAGGAAAGATATTATGTCAGAATCAAAACAAACAGAAAAAAAGGCCATGGGCTATAAAATAATTGAGCATAAATTTGATGCAGTAGTAGTCGGTGCTGGAGGTGCTGGATTGCGTGCCACCATGGGCTTGGCAGCCGAAGGATTATCCGTGGCTTGTGTCACGAAAGTTTTCCCAACACGTTCACACACCGTGGCAGCACAAGGTGGAATGAGTGCCTCACTTGGCAATATGGGCAAAGACGATTGGCGTTGGCACATGTACGATACCGTTAAAGGTTCTGACTGGTTGGGAGATCAAGATGCTATCGAATATATGTGTCGTGAAGCAGTGCCTGCGGTGGTTGAGCTTGAACATCAAGGCGTACCGTTTTCTCGTACCGAAGAAGGCAAAATCTATCAACGTCCATTTGGTGGCATGACTACCGATTATGGCAAAGGTCCTCCCGCACAACGTACCTGTGCAGCCGCCGATAGAACAGGTCATGCCATTTTACATACACTGTACCAACAATCTTTAAAACACGATGCCAACTTCTTTATCGAATACTTTGCGGTTGATCTGATCATGGAAGACGGTGAATGCAAAGGCGTTATTGCGATTGATATGTCTGATGGAACCGTACATTTGTTCCGTGGACATGCAATCATCTTAGCTACTGGTGGTTATGGGCGCACTTATTTTTCTTGTACTTCGGCCCATACTTGTACTGGTGACGGAAATGGCATGGTGTTGCGTGCTGGATTGGCTTTACAAGACATGGAGTTTGTACAATTTCATCCTACGGGAATCTATGGTGCAGGTTGTTTGATTACTGAAGGAGTTCGTGGTGAAGGAGGGTTCCTGACCAACTCAGAAGGCGAGCGTTTTATGGAGCGTTACGCTCCATCGGCCAAAGATTTGGCCTCTCGTGATGTTGTATCACGAGCAATGACCATGGAAATCAATGAAGGACGCGGTGTGGGAGAAGATGCCGATCATATACACCTACATTTAGAACATCTAGGTCCAGAAGTGATTGAAAAAAGATTACCAGGAATTGCTGAATCAGCAGAAATATTTGCAGGAGTTGATGTAACCAAGGAACCGATTCCAGTTATACCAACAGCCCATTACAATATGGGTGGTATTCCAACCAATTATCACGGCGAAGTAGTTAATAAGGTCGGAGATGATTCCGACAAAGTGGTTACAGGATTGTATGCCATTGGTGAAGCCGCTTGTGTGTCGGTGCATGGTGCCAACAGATTGGGTTCTAATTCTTTGCTAGATATTGTGGTATTTGGTCGTGCAGTAGCTCAACGAGTTGCGGCAACAATAAAACCCGGAACCAAGCACAAAGATTTACAAACAGATGTGGTGGAAAATGTTATGGCTGATTTTGATAAAATTCGATATGCAGATGGCAACAAAACCACAGCAGATTTACGACTGGAACTGCAAACAACCATGCAAAAACATGCCTTGGTCTTTAGAACAGGCGAAATCATGACTGAGGGTTGTGATAAAGTGAGTAAGATAGTGGAGGATTTTAAAGATTTAAAATTAACCGATCGTTCATTGATATGGAATACTGATCTTATCGAAGCCCTTGAATTAAGAAATTTATTGTCTCAAGCAAAAGTAACAATTTTTGGTGCCAATGCACGCAAAGAATCTCGCGGCGCACATGCCCGAGAGGATTTTCCGGACAGAGATGATGAAAACTGGATGAAACATACCTTGTCCTATGTAGATGAACACAACGAAGTTTCTTTCAAATACCGTCCCGTTCATTTGTATACATTAACCGATGAATGTGAAGTGATTCCACCCGCAAAGAGGGTTTACTAAAATGGCAGAATTTAGCTTACCAAAGAACTCAAAAATCACCAAAGGCAAATATATCAAGGTCCAAGGTGCGAAAAATGGTGCAAAAAACATACGCAAATTAAAAGTCTATCGCTGGGATCCGGATACTGGAGATAATCCACGAACAGATACCTATGAAATTGATATGGACAATTGTGGACCTATGGTATTGGATGCTCTAAACAAAGTCAAAAATGAGATAGATACAACGCTAACCTATAGACGTTCTTGTCGTGAAGGCATTTGTGGCAGTTGTGCCATGAACATAGATGGTACCAACACTTTAGCGTGTACCAAGTCAATGAAAGATTGCAAAGACACGGTTTCTATATATCCCTTGCCGCACATGGATGTCATCAAAGATTTGGTTCCTGACATGTCGCACTTTTATGCCCAATATGCATCGGTTCAGCCTTGGATACAAACTGACTCAGTACCACTGCCAGATACTGAAAGATTACAATCAATAGAAGACCGAGAAAAATTAGACGGGCTTTATGAATGTATTTTATGCGCCTGTTGCCAAACATCTTGCCCCAGCTATTGGTGGAATGGTGACCGTTATCTCGGCCCTGCGGTATTGTTACAATCCTATCGTTTTCTAGCTGATTCTCGTGATGAATATACTGGTGAACGGTTAGAAGATTTAGAAGATCCTTTTAAAGTCTTCAGATGTCATACCATTATGAACTGTACCAATACGTGCCCTAAAGGTCTGAATCCAGGTAAAGCGATTGCAGAAATTAAAAAATTGATTGCTGAGCGTCACGCACTGTAAGGTGGGTTTACCCACCAGCGATATTAGATAAGACTATGAGGCTTCGGTTGATATCCATGGTGGGTAAACCCGAATGGCACTTAGTTAAATTTTTTTTGGGTGAGCATTATGTCTTATCTCCTGTCTGGCTATATCACGTGGTTGTTTAAGTTTTGGCATGTTATTATGCCGTCGTTTAACTGCTCTGGGTTCTATTCTTCCTTTTCGCTTGCCAACTATTTTTGACGATATAAACACCAGTATTCTTTGTGCAATTTTAATTTCATCAACAGAAGTGTGGTATTGGTTCCACAACAACCAAAACTGTAATGAGTGCTTGAAACTAATGTCCCTTGGAGTGATGTTTGCATGAATTGCAGCCTGAACCATAAGCATTCGTATTAAATTATAAGCTAAAAAATAAACCCACATTTCCTTGATTATCATTTCTGGAGGCTTGCAACTAAATTCCGTCATTCCCATTGTTGTCTTTATGTTCCTCAGATCTAATTCTATGTGCCAACGGCATTTGTAAAAATCTTTTAACTGTTTTTTAGTCATCTCTTTAGGGTTTAAAAATGTGGTGATTAGTAATTTGCCACCTACCTTTAATTCCCTTATTTTAATTGACTTTGGCGATGATTTAAACTCTTCTTCTGTCATCCAATATGGTCTTGTATTAGGCTTCTGTAGTTCAACTATATGGTCTCTATAACCTAGTTTTATTCCCTGCGTAAAATCACCACTATTTCGTCGTGGCCCCATTTGTTCAAACACAGCATCTATACCCTTTTCTTGTAAATAAGCTAAAAAGAAAAACGTGCCAAAGTTAGCATCACCAAGTATTATATCTCCCTTTTCAAATGAGCTGTACATTTCTCTAAGTAAGCTTTGTTCCCCAGTTCCTTTACCTTTGTACGCTCCAATTGATGCATCAAGCAATGCTCCACTTGATAGGCTAGTAATTCCAACAACTCGTGATACAGGAAAGTCAAGGCCAGGTTTCTGGCTCAATGATTGTGGATAACTTGCCTGATTAGCTTTGGTATCTGGCATTGCTATAGTGGTTCCGTCTATTAGCTTTACATGCTTACCCTTAAAAAGCCATTTGTTAGGCACTTGATTATCAATCAATTTAGCAGAGTACTTAGCTAAGGTTGAAATCATCTTCAATGGTATACGTCCTCTGGCTAAGCAATATCCACCTGTTGCAAGGCTAATACTTGAATAACCTGTGATTAAACGTTTAAAAGCTGAGTCATTTACCGCTTTCTGGCACGAGCTATCAGAATTCACAACTTGAGCTAGAAACATTGATAGTGTTTCTGTTGGTGGAAATGTTCTTTCTCTATGTCCTGGGAGCAATTCGTCTAACTTATCAAATAGATCATCATTTGTGAGGATGTTAAAGAAACCATCTGAATCACTTTTTGTTGAAAATTTTGTAAATTGTTGTTGAATTAAGCCCTTGTTTTGATTGATACTAAGCATTAAGACTGATCTCCTGTACGATATATAGTTGTGTTGTAACAAAGTATATCACTTGATCAGTCTTTTTGCTTACAATTCAATGAGTTGCGCTTTAACTAAGTGCCATTCGGGTAAACCCACCTTACGTTTTAGGTTTTGACAGTACCTTGCGCACATCTATGTGAGTAAAGGTATAAGTTTATTTTAAAGATTTCTTTGGTATATTAAGGGTTTGTGTTGTCATATTGTATTTAATATCAGGATTTTGGAAATCAATAAAATTAAAAAAATGTAACTTTCTACACTTCATATCCCTATAAGAATACGTAAACTAAAACTTAAAGGAAAAACTTATGAATATGAAAACAATTAACAAACTAATTATTGTACTTGTGACAGTATTGATTTCTATACAATCTAACGCGGTAGGTATGAAAGATGCAACGTGGTATCTAAGCATAGATGTAAATCAAGTCACTAACAATGAATTTTTTAAACACATGCACGGGCAGTCTGAACAGTCCGATGACAAGCATTTTGATCTTGAAACAATCCCTAAAGAAATAGAGTTTATTACTCTCTATGGTGATTCTCGCGGTTCTGATGATGCAACAGCCGTGATAAGAGGAGATTTTACTCAATTTTCTGCACACGACTTTGCGCTTGACTTCATATACAGTAAAAAAGAAAATGCGGCAAAACTTATAACAGAAAGCGCTCTTAGCTATGCTGGCAATGATATTCAGGTGTTGACTGTAAAAGATGAAAGCGAATTAAATGATGATACAAAAGCTAAAGAAGTATATTTCAGTGTGATAAATGATGGAATGTCTGTTGTTAGTCTGGATTTAGATGAAGTGAAAAACTGGATTGACAATGCTGACTCCCCAATTGATTTTAATGATGGAAAGATTTTCTCGGTATTGGTTAATGTGAAGTCAGCATTGGCGCATATGGGCATGAACTTAGAGGGGAATAGCCACATGTTGCACTCTAAAATCTTTAAAAAAGTGACCGAGGTTTCTGCAAGTGTCACTGAAGTCAATGCAGATATTGTTATAGAAGTCGCATTAACTTCTGATGACATAGCGACGGCAACTCAAATCCAACAGGTTATCTCCGGATTGATAGCGATGAACAATTTATCAGGCGCCAATGCAGATAACCCTCTCCATGCGATGTTTATGCAGAATTTAACCATCAAAAAAAATGGAAACATCGTTAGGGTTAACACATTCGGGGCAATTGATAAACTCAAAAGCATGGATGTTAATCAACACTTAAAACAAGGCGATGGTGTAAAATTTGAAGCCAATACAGACCTATAAATGGACGAACAGTTATTGATACGACAAGCCAAAGAAGGAGTCTCCAGCTGTTTTTCACAGTTGGTGAAGCTTTATCAAGCACGTTTGTATCAATACTTATTGGCAAGGTGCCACAGTTCTTATGATGCTGAAGATATTTTACAAGAAACGTTTATTAATGCTTATAAATATACCCACAGTTATCGTCCTAAATGGCAATTTAGTACTTGGCTATTTACCATTGCTAACCGCTTGATTAAAAAACAGCATACCCTTTATTACAAGGATAGTTTTGTTGAAGAAAGTGAGTCAACTAAGAATGCTATGGCATCAATTGATCGAAATAACTTTTGGATTCAGGTCAAAGCTATCGTCAATCCTCAGGCATACGACGTTTTGTGGTTCTTTTATATAGAAGAGCTAAGTTTAACAGAAATTGCAAAAATACTACAACGAAGTAAAAGTTGGGTTAAAATAAGTTTATTTAGAAGCAAAAAACAATTGGCTAAAAATCGGAAGATAAAGAATTTATCAAAAGATTTTTTTATGCAAGGTATACTATTATGAATGGCATAGAACAACATTTAAAACGAGATGCTCAAGCATTTAAGATTGATCCCCCTGACTTTATTCATTCCAAAATCATGAGTAGTCTTAATCACGATATTGTAAATAAAAGTTCAAACAAACCGAGAATGAGTAATTGGCTGTTTCCCGTGGGTACGACGCTTGGTGCGACGTTAGTTGCATTGCTTTTATTGGTATTTATTTTACCACAGTCTAAAGTTTTAACCACAGCAAACGACTATGCCAGGTTAAATGCAGCACTGTTTCAAGTAGCAAATATAAATGAATTGCCCATAAGTTTTGAATCTCATTATATGGACAAGCTTAAGCAAGAACAGAAAGACATACTAAAAGATATTACTTATATGAAAAGCATGTTTGTATTGTAAAAGCTAGATATGATGTTGTGAAATAATTTTTAACCGATAAATCGCACCTCTACATTGGTTCTGAATTTTCAATTAAAATCCTTGATTATTTTATCAAACATCTCCATACTTAATCCTTTTAGTTTTTCTGTATAATTTTATGAATTACCAAGCACTTGCTCGACAATATAGGCCGCAAAATTTTACCGAATTGGTGGGTCAAGAACATGTCTCACAAGCATTGATTAATGGTCTGGAACAGGATCGTGTTCATCATGCGTTTTTGTTTACAGGAACTCGGGGTGTGGGAAAAACCACGGTTGCAAGAATTTTGGCAAAAGCTTTAAACTGTGAAACGGGTGTCACAGGAAATCCTTGCGGAGTTTGTGGGGCCTGTACAGAAATCACCGAAGGCAGATTTGTAGATTTGATTGAAGTGGATGCGGCATCGCGCACAGGTGTGGATGATACCCGTGAATTGTTGGAAAATGTCCAATATGCACCCACCAAGGGCCGATACAAAATCTATCTGATTGACGAAGTACACATGTTTTCTAACAGCAGTTTCAATGCCTTGTTAAAAACTTTAGAAGAACCGCCACCACATGTTAAATTCTTATTAGCAACAACCGAACCTAAGAAATTGCCCGTCACGGTTTTGTCGCGTTGTTTGCAGTTTAATTTAAAACGATTGAATTTGTCTCAGATTAAAGACCATTTAATTAAGTTGTTAGAACTGCAAAAAGCAGAGTTTGATAATCAAGCAGTAGAACTAATTGCTCGTGCTGCTGATGGTTCTATGCGAGACGGATTGAGTTTGTTGGATCAGTCATTGGCATTTGGCGCGGGTAAGGTTATCGAGTCAGATGTAAAGCTGATGTTGGGTACAATGGATCAGGATAAGGTAGTGGGTTTGTTGCACAGCATCCTTGATAAAAATGCAGAAACTCTATCAGTTCAGTTAGAGCAAATATTTGTTATGTCACCTGATTATTCTCGGTTTTTACATGAGTTGGCTTACTTGCTACATGAAATATCCTTGGTTCAAATTTTAAATAAAGTAGTAGATGGGTCACCATTCGATCGAGCAACCCTTGATGGATTACTAAAGAAAACCAACCCTGAACAGATACAGTTGTTCTATCAAATCGTGATTAAAGGGCAAGAAGAAATCAAATTGGCACCAGACAGCAAAACGGGTTTTGAGATGACTGTTATTCGGCTGTTTGCCTTTAAAATTGGCAATCCAACCAACAACAAGCCTACTGTCGTCAGTACAGAATCAAATACGCAAGCGGTTAATGTTTCAAAACAAAATAGTCATTTGTCCGAATCAAGTAATCAAAATCACCAGGCAGCGCAAAACGAACAGATAGCGCAAAACAAAATACCACAGACAGAACTAGAGCCTCCAGCAAAAATACAAGCAAGCCAGAAAACCTATTCATTGGCAGATATAAGCAATGAAAATTGGCAAAACATCTATGCAGCTTTGCCGATTAAAGGCATGTCGAAAGTATTTGCGCGCAATGCGCATGTGGTGAGCAATCAAAATGGACAGTTGGTGCTGGCAATTGATAA
>CAZLZZ010000027.1:0-27531 GCA_964564165.1 uncultured Alcanivoracaceae bacterium
TGGATATGTTCCCTTGTGCATAACATTTATTTAAATAAATAACTTTTTTATTCTCCTTTCTTTTAGTCTGATTTGTTTCCGCATTTTTTTTCTCCACATTTCTTGTCGCCTTTCTCGTCACCACATTTGCCTTCACCACATTTCTTGTCACCGCCTTTTGTTGCGTGAACAGAAGTATCAGCATCAACCTGTGCAAAAGGACTGGTTGATGCACTGGCTGTTGAAGCAAAGCCAATAATAGCAAACATAAGCGCTGCAAAAGTTACCAATGATAATTTAGATTTTGTTTGAGTTTTCATACATTTTCCTCTCTATAGTTATTAAAAAAATAATACATTAATATATTATTGAAAGCCATCATACATCTTTTTGGTTATAAATAATCACAAAAGTTTAAATTTATTAACATTTTCAGTACTAAACTAACCCTGATAAGACCATTATTATATATAAATATTTCACTTTTAATGATAATTGTATAGGTAATACTGCCATTTTCGCTAAAATAGATACTCAATTATCATTGATTAAGGCCTCTTAAAATAATTATATGACTGCGATACAAAAAGCCCTGAGCTTATTAGGCGACAAGCACGAACTGCCGTCAGGTTTAATGAGTGATGTCATGAACCAAATCATGGATGGTGATGCCACTCAAGCACAAATCGGCGCCCTATTAATGGCATCCAAGATCAACGGAGACAACATACAAACTATAACAGAGGCAGCCAAAGTGATGCGTGATCGGGCTGCTAAAGTTAAAGTTGATGGCGATTTTGTTGTCGATACTTGTGGCACAGGAGGCGATGGCATAGGTTTGTTTAATGTCTCAACAGGAGCAGCAATTATTGCAGCAGCAGCTGGGTGCACTGTTGCCAAACATGGCAACCGCTCAGTTTCTAGCACCACCGGTTCAGCCGATGTTCTTGAAACCGCTGGCGTCAATTTAAATTTAACCGTGCAACAGGTCGAAAACTGTATTCAACAATGTGGCATTGGCTTTTTATTTGCTCCTGCTCATCACGCAGCAACCCGCCATGCGGTTGCTCCACGCAAAGAAATAGGCCTGCGTACTTTTTTTAATCTGTTGGGTCCATTGACCAATCCAGCTGATGCGCCCAATCAAATAATGGGTGTTTTTGCCAAAGATTGGATGCGAAAAACCGCAGAAGTATTAAAAAAACTGGGTTCCAGACATGTAATGGTGGTTTTTTCTGAAGATGGCATGGATGAAATTTCCATCTCCGCCCCCACTTTTGTTTGTGAATTAAAACAAGGTGAAATTTCTGAATATACCATCCAACCTGAAAACTATGGTTTACCTACTCAGCCTTGCGAGAGTTTAATTGTAAACAGTGCTGCGGAAAGTTTGGCCTTGATTAATCAGGCATTTGCAACCGGCGATGGTGTTGCCGCCGATATTTTGGCACTGAATGCAGGAGCAGCAATTTACGTCTCTGGAAAAGTCAATAGCATGCAAGAAGGTGTTAAACTGGCACAAGATGTATTACAATCTGG
Organism: uncultured Alcanivoracaceae bacterium; assembly: GCA_964564165.1. Lineage (GTDB taxonomy): Bacteria > Pseudomonadota > Gammaproteobacteria > Xanthomonadales > Marinicellaceae > NORP309. The sequence goes on from CAZLZZ010000027.1 coordinate 1,519, forward strand.
TCTTGTCGAAAATAAATTTAAACAACTCATCAACCTAAGCCAAATTTAAACTAAACATGAACCATGCCTGACATATTAAGCAAAATCATTCATACTAAATTGCAAGAAATTAAACTCGGCAAGCAACAACAGTGTTTGCAAGATTTAATCTCCTGCACACAAAACCTACCCCCTTGTCGCGATTTTTATCAAGCCATCGAATCCAAAATCAACCAACAACACACCGCAATAATTGCTGAAGTTAAAAAAGCATCTCCTTCCAAAGGTTTAATTGCCAAGAATTTTGACCCGGTTATTGCTGCACAATCCTACGAAAAAGCAGATGCTGCCTGTTTGTCAGTATTAACCGATGAACAATATTTCCAAGGGCACAATGACGATTTGCAAAAAGCCCGAAATGCGGTGAACATTCCCGTATTGCGCAAAGATTTTATTGTTGATGCTTGGCAAGTCTATCAAACTCGGCAATTGGGTGCTGATTGTATCTTATTGATTGTTGCTGCCCTTGCTGACCCACAATTGTATGAATTGACCGTATTGGCCCAAGATTTGGGTATGGAAGTGTTGATGGAAGTTCACAATGAGCAAGAATTACAACGGGCATTAAACACACCTGCACGTTTAATCGGCATCAATAACCGCAATTTAAGAACCTTTGTTACAGACCTAGACACATCGGTGGTTCTATCAAAAAACATTCCCAATGACCGAATTGTTATTAGCGAAAGCGGTATTCACAGTACAGAGCAAATAAAAATGTTGCAAAACCACGGCATCAATACTTTTCTTATTGGCGAAGCCTTTATGCGCAAAAACAATCCTGGTGCTGAGTTATCTAGGTTTCTAATGTGTTAAAACAACGCATAGAAACCTTTTCACGCTTTATTAAAGAAGTGGGTCGTCAATTTTCGGAAAATGAAACCGCGTTGTCTGCTTCCTCTTTGGCTTATACCACACTGTTGTCATTGGTGCCGTTTATGACGGTTTTGGTCACTATTTTTGCCGCCTTTCCTCAATTTGGAAATGTCAGTGAACAAATACAAGATTTTGTTTTTTCAAATTTTGTGCCAGCAACCGGTGAAGTGGTTCAAGAATACATCAATGGCTTTGTGGACAAATCGCGCAATTTAACACTAAGCATGTCATTGTTTGTGTTCGCGACTTCTATTATGATGATGTATACCATGGAAAAAGCCCTCAATCGCATTTGGGATTCTAAGCCTTCTGGAAATATCATTAAAAAAATCCTTATCTATTGGACTGTATTAACCATGGGCCCATTGCTGGTTGGTGGTGGGTTGGCATTGACCTCATATATGTTTAGCTATTCTGGTTTGGCTGGTATAAAAATTTATTTGTTGAAATTTTTGCCCATAATTGCCTCTACCACTGGTTTCTTTTTAATTTACCTTATCGTACCCAACCGGAAAGTCAGTTGGAAATCTGCCGTAGTAGGAGCTATTGTTGCAGCTATTTTATTTGAAATGGCGAAACGTGGATTTGCTTGGTACATCACCACCTTTCCCAGTTATCAAAAAGTCTATGGAGCGTTGGCGACCATTCCTATTTTCTTGTTTTGGGTTTACTTGTCATGGAACATCATATTATTAGGCGGAACCATTGCAGCCACTCTGGAAACCTCACGTTGGCGTGGTCACGTACAATCTTATTGTGGCAATCATCGATTTTTGGTAGTATTGGATATTCTTTATCAACTGTGGCATGCCAGCAAAAAAGGCGAGACCATAACCCTACATGAGATATTTGGGCGTTTAGAAAGGGTTCCCGATAATGAGCTGCATGAACAGCTGGATTGGTTGGAGGAAAACAACATCATTCAAATCAACCAAGAGGGAGATTATGTGCTACTTAGAGATTTAGACAGTATCAGCATAGGTAAACTATATACCAGTGGACAATTTAGCTTGCCAACCATCGCCAATCACAATTTTGAATTTTTTGAACCATTTTTCAAAGAAATTTGGTCTAAAATATTTCCCGACATGAAACAATCGATAAAAACCGTCTTTAATCAACTAGAGAAAAAAGAGAACAACAATGAAAATTAGTTTAATCCTATTAATGCTTATTTTATTAAGCAGCTGTAATCAAGAGAATCTAGAAAACCAGGAAAACCAAAATAACGCAGGGAGCACAGAAATAGAACAAGAACTAAAGCAAGAACAGATAAGCAAGTCACCTATTCCAGAAGAGACTGTTATTGAAGAGGCTACTACAGAAGAACCACAACCTTTTGATTTCAGTTACCCTGATTTAAAAGGAAACACAGTGAAACTATCAGACTATCGAGGCAAATGGGTAGTGGTCAATTTTTGGGCAACATGGTGTCCACCGTGTCGCAAAGAAATTCCTGATTTTGTTAAGTTCAAAAAACTGTATGCCGACCAAGTTGAAATATTGGGCATCAACAATGAAGATACAGACAACTCTAATATAGAAGATTTTGTTTTTGAATACGAAATCAACTATCCAATATTGCGAGCCAATGTTTATAACCCCAGTGATTTTTCACGTGAAAATACCAAGGGCTTGCCAACTACTATAATTTTCAACCCTCAAGGCATAGAATTTGCCAAACGTGTGGGGCCTCTGCACTTTAAAGACCTAGTAGACATCATAAAACCTAAATTACAAGGCGAATTAAATAGTTCAGCACTATAGATCACCGCCCTTATCAAGAGCTCAGGAAATTTATCCTATCTGACGCAGTTGGCTATTGCATCATTATTATGATGTAGAAAAACGGGGCCTTTGCTCCTCCTAAGCTATTGATTTAAATCTATATTTATCAACAGAACAGTAGCGCTTCGACCTGTAGAACTTAGTTGCTGATTGCAATGTATTGTGTTTTCTTAAAACCAAATGTGACAATTTTTTACAATTGATTTTGTTTTTCATGCATATAAAATTAAAAAACCAACTATTTGATGAAAAAACCTCGGTTTGGGGCGTTTATTCCTAAAAGTACAAACATTTGCATCATTTGTGCTAACGAAATCATAACGATTTACCTACTATAGAGCCCAATCCCAAAACATTTAACAGCTTGTTTGAGTTGAGTAAGTTTAAATTGATTTAAGTTGATTTATAGTATTTTGGAAATTTTGAGTTTGATTTTTTTTTAAAGCGTGAGGTTAGTAACATGAAAGAAACTAGAAATAAAGGGCCACAACAATCGGGATTTACCTTGGTTGAAATGGCAATAGTATTGGTCATAATTGGACTGATATTAGGGGCGGTATCTATAGGCAAAGATTTACAACGAGATGCTGAATATACAAAAGTCAAACAGAAATTTGTTGATCAATGGGTGACAGCATACAATACTCACTATCAAAGAGCAGGTGTTGTTTTGGCTGATGACGAGACCAGGCCACAAATAATGGTGAATGGTTTTGATTTTGTGACTGGTGGCAGTACCTCCGGTGGCAATATGGCACTAGCGACTGCTCCAAGTGCAATCTGTGAAGGTGCCCAAGCACCAAGCATGACTAGAGCATCAAATGATAACCTACACAGTTATTTTGACAATTTAGGCATCAGAATGCCTCCAGGACGTGCCGAAGGATCTGAAGACAGGTATGTGTATTTAGACTCCAATGGTAATCCTCAAGAAATTCAAGTCTGTTTCCAGTGGAACAATCCAGAAGAGGCAGCAGGTTCTGGCAATGTCATGGTAATAGCAGGTTTAACCCCTGATTTAGCTAGGGCACTTGATCAAATGATTGATGGCAAACCAGATGCGCAAGAAGGGGTGTTTAGAAGACAAGGTGTTGCCAATGGAATTGCAGGTGGTCCTGGTATTGTATGGGCTGAAACAAATCAAGACAGATTTGGTGATGCAGCAGGAACGGCTAGAAACCTAGATGAGGATCAAATCATCACGGTAGTCGCTAACTACAAAATGAATCAATAAGAGTGAGAATTATGAAAATTAATAAAACAAATAAAACACAAGGTGGTTTTACCTTAATAGAAATGGCTATCGTATTAGTCATTATAGGCTTAATACTGGGCGCTGTTTCTATCGGTAAAGATTTGCAACGAGACGCTGAATATACCAAAGTCAAACAAAAGTTTGTCGATGGTTGGAAGCAATCCTATGATGCATATTACATGCGCACAGGTGTTGTTGTCGGTGATGACCAAACCGCACCATTGTATATGGTTGATGGCAACGTGGTCACTGGTGACAATAACCCAGCTCTACCCGGGATTCCAGCCAGCTATACCAATACGGGCAACAAAATATGCCGTGGTCAAGGTTATGCACCAGGAGAAGTAGGGGATGGTGATGCGACTTTAGAGACGGATGCCAATCAAGATCTACATGACTTGATGGATAGAATCGGTGTACGTATGCCTCCGGGTCGTTCCGAAGGTCAAGAAGACAGATACTTGTATCAAGACAGCAACGGTAACCCTGCAGAAATCCAAGTGTGTTTCCAATGGAATCCAGATAGAACCATCAGTGGTGCTGGCAATGTTATGGTGTTGCGTGGCTTAACTCCGGATTTAGCTAGAGCACTTGACCAAATGATTGATGGTAAGCCCGATGCAATAGAAGGACGTTTTCGCCAGCAAAACAATGGCACTAACGATGGCGAAATTAGCTCTCAACAACCTGGTATTGAATGGGAGGCAAATAACACCTACAGACAAGATGAAGGGGGCTTAACTGCAACAGGAACTGGTGAAAACAGGGATGAAAATAGAGTCGCTCTTTTAACCGCACATTGGATCATGGATCAATAAAATGAAGATAGATAAACACTCAAAAGAACTAGATAATGAAAGTAATGATGATAGCTCTGTACAATCGAATAATAATTCGAGACGAGTGTTTATCTATGCCTTATCGCTGCTGGTGATTTTATCACTGCCTTTTATAGCTTATAAAATGGCTCATGATTGGCGCAAATTAAAGACACTTCAAGCTGAATTATCAACAGTGAAAAAACAGTCCAATGATTTAGTTCTATTAAAACAACGCATTGAAAAATATAAGGATTACCACAATCAACTCAAGCAATTGATGGTTGAAACCCAACAGTCAGAATTTGGTGAGAAATTTTGGACTCAACGCAAGGTTGAAATCAATAAAAGGCAAATTAACCGAACCGAAGCAGCAGGTTTTCTTGAAGGGGTAGGAAGAGATGACAGGTCGTTCTTTAAGACTGCCTTATTCGATATCCATACAACTAAATTGGGGGATGACTTGTTTAAATTTAGACAAGGTGATTCAAGTGAAGTACAAATGACCATGGATGGTATTTTTTACACAAAAATAAAGCAATAAAAGGTCAAATAACATGAAACACACATTACCAATAATCAACCTTGATAATCAATGGTATTTAATGCAAGGTGCACATCTGCATAAAATAGACAAACCTGATTCGTTAGATGGAACCAATGTTATTCTTACTGATTTTAATGATGCTGTTTTTGGTCTAGAAACAGTATCTGGGCCTGTTGAACATTCAGCCGCCTTAATTGAGAAACGCCTAAGAGACATTGGGTTGTTGGATGGCCCAAGTAAAATAATAGTACACAACACCAGAAAGATTGGCGATACTGCTACGGTATTGTTTACCGCAATTCCTGCAGAAAGTTATGCTGACTATTTTGAATTAGTCAACAGGCAAACTGATCATTGCTTGGTGGTACCCGTCTTATCTGTATTGGCTAAGCAAATTGATCCAACTCAGGCAGAAGGGCAGGTTATTGTTTTTCATCATAACCGTGAATTTGACTTATTAATTGTAAAAGACAAGAGGATAAGAAAAGTCTCTCGCTTTACCTCTTTTAGTACTTCAGAGGATGATGTTAATAGTACTCTAGATTCATTAGCAGAAGAAATTAACATTCAAAATAATGAGCTATCGGGCACGATTAAGTCAATTAAATGGCTCAGTTTCCTAGAACAAAAAGATGAGCTCAGCGTGTTACCAAAAAAATTAAATGCGCTGACCAATATTGATGTCATTGAAGGAGCACATACGGATGTTATTTATCAAGACAAAGAATATAAAACATCCTTACACCAGTTTTTTAACAATATCAAAGTAGCTGATTCAGCCAATGATAGCACCAGCCAAATTTTATACAAAAGTGAAAAACTACTGCCCTTAGTGTCAGTCATGTTTTTAGCTATTATTATATCGCTTGTAGGAGTGATGTGGAAATGGAATAACCAAATTAGCAACATAGAACAAGAGTTGTCCCAGTCCAATCAGAGCCAACTGGAAGCCGATATTGCCATGATAAAATCGGATTTAGCTAAATCTAACAGGCAGTTTGAAAATAACCGAAACGCACAAAAAACCAGTCAATGGCTGTATAGTCTTAATGGCATACAATCTGCGCCCGATCCAAAACAATTGGTGGATGATATTGGCAGTGCTTTACCTGAGGATGTGCAGGTTACAGGGATTTCTCTGGACTCTCGCAAAAGTCCTGCCACGGTTATATTGGATGGTGTGATTGAAAAGCCATTAAAACTGGCCATGAAAGACCTTGAAAACATGAGCGCAGTTTTGTTAAAGAATGGTTATAAAATGTTGACCAATAGCTCGATAGAACTGAATGATAATAATGATTTTCGCATGACTTTAAAGGTTGATTACAATGATAAATAAATACTCAGGAATTGGCATGATATTGTTGGCAATAGTTTCTTTGCTTGGCAGTTGGACAATGTACAAAAAACAGACTAAAAATTTCTATGCACCAACTAGAAACACGCTAGACTCACAGCAATTAATTCGCAACATTGAAATTAAACCAGAAGCTTTCGAGTCTTTACAGGTTATGAATGACGTGGTTGCAAAACTTTCACAAAGTCGCGTTACAAGTGGTCACAATATCTCAATTGCTATGTCTCCTTTTGCTAACAAACAGAAAAGACCATTGGTTGAAGTACTCACTGAAAAAGACAAACAAAGAAGAATGGCCAGAAGGATCTGTCAGCAGGCAAGAAGATTGAATGTAACCATGTCATTTGTTACACAAGAAGATAAATACGCAGTTATAGCTGATAAATTCGTCAGAGAAGGTCAGCTTGTTGGTTCTAAATTTAAGGTAATAACTATTGATAGAGATAAGATAATAGTGAAAAAATCTGGTGTAAAATGTAACATCAAGATAAATAATTTAAATATAGTGAAAAATTAATTAGGTGTTTTTTAATGAGTAAATCAGTATTAGCGGTCATTGTAGTTGTTTGTACACTGGGTTATGTAGCCTATATTTCGGTGCTAAAAACCAAAAAATCAATTGTCGAAACTAAAGCAGTTAATAGTTTTGATTTTGAAACGATAAAACCACCAGTGATTGAGCCACTAGTCGCAAAATTTGATGGCGAAAATGACAAAAAAACTGGTTTCTCAAGAACTGATAGAAATAATACGATAGCTGAAGAAAAAAAGCACAGAAAAAAAGTTGCAAGACATGAATTAATCGCACTGTATAACAATAAGGTAAAATACAATTATTCTAGTTTGGACAGTATGATAAGTAAAATTCAAACAATACACAGTGATAAAAAAAATCCAAGCTCTACAACTGTAGTGGCTGATCTAGAAAGGATTAGGCACAATTTGAAAATATCTCAGAAAATTGCTGCCAAAACTCATCAAATGATAATCACTAAAGATAATGTAAAACAAATCGACCCAATAGTGCTTGATTCGATTATGGAATTGCAAAAACAACTAATCATTACAACTACACAAATAGTAAGGGTGAAGAATTAACATGCCTGACCATATGAATACCGTCAGAGGATTTACCTTAATAGAACTGGCTATAGTTATAGTGATTATTGGTATTGTTATCTCTACTGTTCAGGTGTTCTATAGAGACAGCATTAATGTTTCAAAATTTGTTAAAATTGAAGCCCAATTGGAAAGTATTAATCAATCATTAATTAGTTTTGTGATAAACAATAAAAGACTGCCTTGTGCCGACACGAATGGCGATGGTTATGAAGGCAATACAACTGTTACATGCGGGGCCGGAACTGCAAATCAAACTGGGGCCGTACCGTATAAAACCTTGGGCATGAATCAGATGGCTAATACCCAAACCCAATTAGAAAAAAGAAACATTGTCTATGGCGTCTATAGAAATCAGAATCTAACATTATTGGATGATGCTGATTTAGCTACATTAAAGGAAAGGACAGGAGATATAGATTTGGAAAGTCAGTATTATCAAAATAATTTTGATTTTATCAAAGCATTGTCTAACGCCCAAAATAATGCTGTAAATAATGGCTTTATCTATACAACAGGAGTTGCAGCTAATGATGATTGTGCAACGTTTGCCAGTGATAATCACGCCTATGTTTTGGTTTCAGCTGGTATTGAAGATACTGATAACAACGGCAATGTTTTTGATGGTGTCAATGATGCTTTAAACCTGAATGGCACAGGCAGCAATTGTTTTTCATCACCTTTAAAAAGGAAAAGCAATCAATATGACGATGTAGTAATGGTCATGAATTTTAAGTCTTTAATAGGCCGATTGAACACTATTAACTAAACACAACTATTTAAAAATAAAAAAAGAGAATAATATGAATAATATTGGGAAGTATATAACTAAAGCTCTACTCATTTCTTCAGCACTAGTGCTGACCTCTTGTGCAACTAATAAACCCAGTTGGGAAAATGCAACAGAGATGGGGAAAATTAATGAAGAATCTTTGGCATTAATTACTGAACGCACAGTTAGGGAATCGCAAAAACTCTTTCAACAACAACAAGAATTAATAGCAAGGATTGAAAAAGTTGCAGAAAGAGAGCAGGAATTAGAGCCAGTGGTGCCTGAATTCGATCCACTAGAAACAGTAAATGTCACTATAAATGCAGACAATACCGATGCCCAATTTGTATTACAAGCTCTAGCAAAACAAGCGGGTATGAATTTGTTAATGTCGCCCAATCTTTCGCATTTAGAGCGCCAAATAAGTTTACATTTAGAAGACGTGCCAGCAAGTTTAGTATTTGATCGTTTAATGGATATGTTGGATCTTCATGGTGAGGTCAATGGTAATATTTTGGTCATAAAGCCATTTGAGGAAAGAATATTCCATGTTAATTTTTTACAAGCCATTGCCACAATTGATTTTAGCACGGGTGGCGATGTATTTGGGTCTGGAAGTTCTGGAGGTGGTGGCGGTGGCAGCAGTGGCGGCGGCGGATCAGGAAATAATTTGCGAGCAGACTTCACATTAAATGGCAAGAGTGCCAATAACAATGACCCTTATGAGCAAATGGAAAATATGTTGGAAAAATTAATTGGCTCTCAACAAAGTAGCCAGGGAAAAACACAGGGCAACACTCAATCAGGCTCACAACAATTCGAAGAGATTGCAACACCAATCTATAACGAACCTAAATTTTCATTAAACCGCGTGACAGGAACGCTTTATGTTAATGCAAGACCATCTCAAATAGCAGCAGTCTCACGCATTATTGATAGTTATGAATCTGTTATGGGGCGCCAAGTTCTAATAGAAGCACAGATACTAGACATCACACTGAATGATGGCTTTGAGTTTGGTGTTGACTGGAATAGTTTGCGCAACAATTTATCTATGGGTTTTCTAGGTGCAGGAGGAATATCAGTTAGCGGTATTGGTACCACAATCCCCGGTGCTGTCAACCCTGGAAGCGGCATCATTATTCCAGCTACATCAACCGGGTTTCCCACGGGCAATAATTTTGGCTTAGCTTATAGCGACGGGTCTTTTAATACAGCCATAAAACTTTTAAATAGATATGGACATGTCAGAGTTCTATCAAATCCTACAATTAGAGCAAAAAACTCTCACCCATCTATGATTAGTGTTGGTAGTATCACTAGATTTGTTTCTCAATCAGAAGCCATTGTTAACAATGTTGGCGGCAGTACTGTAACAACGAACAATGTTATTACTGATTCGGTTTTTGACGGTATAGTTGTTGGGGTGTTGCCCTTTATTCAAGAAGATGGAACGGTTAATTTGACTATTCATCCTATGCAGTCAGAAGTGAATCAAGCAAGTTTAGCCTTGCAAGATGTTGGCGGATCAAGAATATCACTGCCTCAAATTGATTTTAAAGGAGTAACCACATCATTGTCATTAAAAGATGGGGACACTGTATTATTAGGCGGCTTGATTAGTGAAAGCGGCCATGCAACAGGTGAAAAGCTTCCATTTGTTTCACAGATACCATTGCTTGGAAATATGTTTAAAAATAGAAGTGTGGCAACCACTACCCGTGAATTAGTCATTGTGTTAAGAGTCAAAGTTTTATGAGTTTAATCCACGATTCATTGCGAAGATTAGAAACCAATCAAGTGAAAAATCTTGATACAGGTCTCAATAGTCATGAAAGTTCTTTTTCTAACGGAAAGTATTTTTCAGCAAAAAAATTGTGGATATTACTTGTTGTAACAATTGGCGCAGTTTTAATCATTTATACTTATACGATGATAAGCCAATATCAAAAACAAAATGAAGTTTTGCTTAGGGACATGAAACAAATTAAATCACAAAATATTCAAACACAATACACTTCAACAAAACCAAAGCAACGATTGTCCGCTAAGGTTATAGTTCAACCTCCTGCTGCGATCGCAAGTATGCCTAATCTTACAAAAAAACCAGCCACTAATCCAACTCAAGAAGTGGCAGGTAAGTTGGTTATACAAAAACCAGCAGTGATAAACACCCCAACTAATGAAGGAGATAATAGAGAGAAAAGTAACCCAACAAGCACAAATCAAAATGATTATGCTCAAACAATGGCTTTAATTTCCCAACCAAAAAATAATAAAAAGACAAATAAACCAACGTCAATAATTAGAAGCAAAACCACTAAAAAGAAGCGCGGGAAAAAACTTTCTGTCAAACAATCAAGACAACTGGTTAATAATCTACAAATGTACATTGAATCTGGGGATCAACTGAAAGTAGATGAATTGTTAAAAAAGTTAGCCCAATCTTCTGGTGAAGAAAGTATCGTATATTTGAGAATGAAGGCGTATAACTCAACTAAAAACTCTGATAATGTTTTGGCTATTCAAATGTATAAAAAAATACTGTTTCAAAAACCCTATGATATTCAAGCAGGAACCAATCTTGCGCTTCTTGAAGCAAAAACCAATCAATTGGCTCAAGCGGTAAAACGTCTGAAAGCATTAAAAAAGAGATATCCTGCAAATAAGAGTATTAGTGGATATTTAGACAGGTTAGAGGTGAATTGATGAAAAGCGAACAATCAAAATTGTTACATTTAGAAACATTGGGTCTTGATTTTAACCCGTTTCCTGTTGTACCTGATGCACATAACTATTTTATAACAGAAAGAATGCATGTGGCTATAAGTGACATCTTACATTGCATAGAAGCACGCAAGGGTTTCATCTTAATCAGTGGCGAGGTTGGGCTTGGAAAAACGACATTAAGTCGTTTATTGTTGTTAAAATTGGCAGCAGAAAAGGTTAGTACGGCATTGATTTTAAACACTTTCTTGCAAAGTGGTTCTTTGTTAAAAGCGATTAACAAAGATTTCAATATATACATAGAAAGTAATGCTATTGAAGATCAATTAGATGCTTTGAATAGCTTTTTATTAAGCCAATATTCACAAAACAGAAATTGTGTTATTGTTATTGACGATGCACAGCAACTTAATTTAGAAAGCTTAGAATTGGTCAGACAATTGTCTAATCTTGAAACCAATCAAAATAAACTGGTACAAATCATTCTTGTCGCACAAGGTGAAATTCTAACTACATTAAATAGAAATGATATGCGTCAGCTGAAAAGTCGTATAGCTTTAAATATTAAGATAGAGCCATTAACCCTGACTGAACTGAAACAATACATCAAATTTAGGTTGGCAAGAGCTGGTTCAAATGGACAAATTATACTAGAGCCCAATGCTTACAAACAATTACATAAATTTACTCAAGGCTTACCTAGACAAATAAATTTAATCATGGATAGATGTTTGTATGTTGTTGCGGCTTATGGCAAAAATAGAATTAATAAAAATTTAATCACTAAAGCCTATCAAGAAATTTCAATTGATAACAATACAAAAATAACACAATCTTATAAAATAAAAACAACATTATTGGCAGCGTTATTATTGTTGGTAGTTGGTTTTCCTTTCTATTTATTTAAAGATAAATTCATAAGCCATGTAAATACTGGTACTTTATCTTCTATAACTACCGATATTAATACAGAAAATACCACTCAGATTATCAATTTAGCAAATGTAAAGCAGCCATTTGCAATGACTCCTCCTATTGAACAACCACACAACAATAATAAAAATACTGAAAACAATCACAGAACTCTTACAGAAAATCAGTATTTGCAGCAATTTGGATTAGAGTCTCTACAGTCAGTTTTCATTGAGTCTATCAAAAGCGATGATTTTAGCCAATTAAAAAAACAACTGCAACAAAGCTCAGATCTAAAATTGCTGTTAGGAAATAAAATTGTTGCCGATAAAAATACACAAGCCCAAGTAGGAAAAGAAATATGGGAGTTTCAAAACGCGCAGAATCAAACAATGTGGCTCACCTTTTGGAAGCCACAAATTACGTTAAGTGCCTTTTATCAGGGTTATTATTCTGAATCAATTTCAAAGCTCCAGCATAGTTTAAAAAACGAAGGGTATTATCGAGCAGTCGTAGACGGTATTGTGGGTGAAAAAACAATTTTTGCGGTAACAAAATTACAAACATCATTGGGTTATAACCCCAGTGGTTTTCCTGATGAATTGACTTTATACAGATTACAAAAATTAAATACAACCAATTTAGGCAATGAAGAAAGTGAGCATCAGATAGAATATTATCCGATTAAAAAAAAGAGTAAAAAAGAAAACAAATTGAGCGTACCAGTTAATAGGTACGCCATAGACAATTCAATAATTACTGATTAGAGTGTTAATAATAAAATGACAAATTTAGCAGAACAAAGTACACCAAACAAAGCAACTGAAAACTCTAAGGTCGCCATTGGCACCTTGTTATTTACTAAAAAGCTTATCACTTCAGAACAGCTAAAGTATGCCTTACAAAAACAAAAGGTAACAGAAGAAAAATTAGGCGAATTATTAGTTAGACTGGGGATGATTACAGACAGTGAATTGGCACCAATTCTATCCAAACAACTGGGCTTAGAGTATTATCCTCACAGTGAAATTGAAAAGCCTGATGCCAAGGTACTGTCCTTGTTTAATCAAGAATTGTGTGTTCGTTCTAAATTTTTACCGATTAGAAGAGAGGGTAAAAATATTGTGGTTGTCGTAGGCAATGCTAATCTTTCCTATGTATCACAAATAGTGACCAAGCGATCTGGTTTGCGTCCTCAATTGGTTATGGCTGATTTTGATAAAGTCACAAGAAGTATTAAATACAATTATTTCTTCAGCAACTATCCGATTGAAGACCTTGTACAAAAAGAAATAAGAATCCTAAAAAGAGACGCAGATCAAGTCCATAACCCAGACTTGTTACTCGATTATTTACTGCACTTGGCAGTTAAACAAAGAGCCACAGATATCCATATACAGCCCGATGCCGTTAGCGCACATATTTCGTTTAGAGTAGACGGGGTATTACAACCTATTGTGGGCATGTCTAAAGCTGTGGTTCGACTGGTATCGAGTATTAAAATGCGCGCCAAGATGGATATTACCGAGCAACGCTTGCCACAAGATGGCAGTTTTGCAACCACAGTTATTGATACTCCCTACGATGTTCGTGTTTCAACTTTATCAACTGAATACGGAGAAAATGTAGTTTTAAGACTGTTGCCAGGTGGTATATTAGTGCGAGATTTAGGCCAGTTAGGCTTTCTTAAAAAAGACATGGAAATGATGCGAAAAATGTTTTCTCAACCAGCAGGTATTGTGCTATTAACCGGCCCAACAGGCAGTGGTAAAACTACAACTTTACACGCTGGATTGCGTGCACATGGTTTAAGTGGAAAAAATATTTTAACCATCGAAGATCCGATAGAATACAAATTGCCTGTCATCTGTCAAACGCAAGTTAATCGCAAAGCCAACTATACTTTTGGTACTGCTATTACTCATTTTTTGCGCCACGATCCTGATGTCATGTTAATTGGTGAGATTAGAGACCAGGAAACTGCATTAGCTGCTATGACAGCAGCAGAAACAGGGCATTTAGTGCTTTCGACTTTACACGTGAACAGTGCAATTGGTGTAATACCAAGATTAAAATCACTGGGCATTAACACACAAATCATTGCAGACAGTTTAGTGGGGGTCGTTTCACAAAGGCTACTAAGAAAAATATGCCCACATTGCATTGAATCGTATATTCCAGATATGGATGAATGGTTGCAAGTGAGTGATGAGGTGGAAATAAAACCATTGAAAAGAGGCAAAGGTTGCCATCACTGTGGTGGTAGTGGATTCCTTGGCAGAATTCCTATTTATGAATTATTGCCTGCCGGAAAGGAACTCAAAGATGCGATTGCCAACGATGTTCCGCGCCAGGAAATATCAAGAATTGTAGAAAAAAAGAAGTTAACCAATATTAGGGACATGGCAAAAGGCCGGGTTATTAAAGGCGAAACTTCGGTTGATGAATACATGCGCATTATTGGTTCGGAGTTAGATTAACTATGAAGTGCTATTACCACAAACTATTATTACAATCTGGAAAGACCCAAAGAGGTATTTCTAAATTAATAATGGAAAATGAACGCTCCGCTCAAGTTTTTTTAGAGAAGCAAAGAGATGCGATCATACTAAACTTGGTGACGTTACCAAGCTGGTTTCATTATATTTATGATTTTTGGAACCGCATTAGAGGCAACTATATTGATAAAGCCTCGCTTGCTGAATTTTTTCATAATATTTCCGTCATGTTAAGGGCTGGTGTGCCGATCTTCACAGCAGTTGAGGAAATGACTTCTGAAGATTCTGATGTCAAAATTCGCGAATTGTCACAAAATTTATTAGAGTCGATGCGCTCTGGGCAAACTTTCTCACAAAGCCTAGACAAGCACGCAGATACTATACCAAAAACTGTCCGCTATCTTGCCTATATCGGGGAGACCTCAGGTAATCAGGATAGAACTTTGCGTGATGCTGCAGAGCACATGAACCGCATTGTCAGTATTACCCGTGACACCAAGCGCGCCATGATTTATCCAGCCTTCGTATTTATCAGTATTATTGGCGCAACGATATTTTGGTTATATTATGTTGTTCCCAGTATTTCGGATTTATTTAAACAAATGCAGGTTGATTTACCCACAATTACTAAAATCACTGTTGCTTTTTCAAATCATATACACAATTACTTTTTTGTTTACCTGATAGTGATGTTTTTCATCATTGTTGTGTTAATTTCCCTGTATAAGTACCGCCAGTCCTTTAGATACAAAGTACATAAACTGTTCATGAAATTACCCATATCTCGCACCATTATGAAATCTTCTGGTTTGGCTTTTATTACTGAATATTTAAGCTTATTGATTTCTTCAGGAGTTGAAATAATAACCAGTTTAGAAATTATTGAAGCTTCAATTAGCAATGAAGTCTACCGAGAAAAAATAGGACAAGTGCGCAAAGGAGTGATGCGTGGCAACACATTAACCGATGAATTAAGATTAGCTAAGGTCTTTCCAAGTTTTGTATTGAGGCTAACCAGCATTGGTGAACAAACAGGTACCTTAGACAAACAACTAAGTTATTTAGCAGAAGAGTACAGAAAACGATTCGAACACACAGTGGCATCAATCAGTGAAATAATACAACCCTTGGTCATTATTTTTGCAGGCTTATTGTTTATCCTGATGATTGTGGCCTTGTTTTTACCAGTCTACAAACTCATTGGTGAAGTTGGAATATTAAGAGGTGGGTAATGCATATTACTAGACATAACAAAATAACAAAACAATATGGCTTTAGTTTGTGGGAGCTATCTATAGTCATATTAATTATGATAGGATTATTCATAGCGTTGGTCAGTGTTCTGCCTTACATTGTTAAACGCGAGAATGTTACAGTTAACAATCAGGTGTTGGTACAGGTAGATCAACAATTATTGGGGTTTATAGCCACCTATAATCGCCTGCCCTGCCCTGCAGCTAACGCCAATGGAATAGAAGACTGTAGCCTGGATAGCGGCTCATTGCCCTATAAAACCCTAGGCTTAAATGAGAATTATGCAGGGGTTGGATCTATACCCATTGCCTATGCAGTATATAGAAACACAGCATCGGCAGCAGATTTGACCAATATTACAGATTTATTTAATCCGACTGATTCTCACGGAACTATAACCACTTTGAATAACATAAATGGTCTGGATTTTTGTACGGCTTTAGCCAATGGCAGTGCCAGTACTTTTTCCAGTAGTTTTGCACACGTTGCTTTGCCCGATGGAACTACTCTAAGAGCTGTACCTTATATTGTCATATCTGCAGGACTGACCGATGCTGATGGGGTTGGCAATGCTTTTGACGGCAGAAACTCAAATGCAACAATGGATTTCGAATCAGCCAACAAAAGCCATGACAGCAATTATGATGACAATGTATTAAGCAAAAGCTTTGACGAATTAGCCAGCACTCTAAATTGTGATACAGCAATCAACTCATTAAATCTATTGGCAGATGCCAAAGCCACCCATGAAGAAAATGTTGCTCAAGCAGAAAACCTGGTCGGCAATGCCGAACTTGCAGCAATTATTTTAGGCTCTCAAGTGGTTATAGGTATAGCCAATACAGCAATGGCTGCTTTTACCTTGGCTACTGCTATTGGCGTGTTATCTGCAGCCAGCGCCCTATTGGCAGCGGCAGTAGCATCTTGTGTGGTATTGGTGGGTTGTGCATTGATTCCTGTCTACACCAACGCAGTAATTTTTTCGACCATTGCTGTGGTTGCATCTGGTATTTCGATAGGCTTAAATATTGCCGCATTTATAGGGCAAATCGCAGCCACTATTCTTATTGTTGATGTTGCCATTAGAGCGGGAGCCACAATCTCCGTACCAAGTGGCACCACAGACCCTGCAACAGGCAATGTGACTGACAATTCAGATATAGCCATGCAACTAAGGGATCAGGCGAACATGCTTAGAAGTGATGCCGTCGATAAAGTCTTTGACACTCGCACTAACGTCAACTCAGCTGTAGGTCTGTCTGCCACAATAAACAATAGATTTACAACTTTAGTGACAGAAACACAAACATTAGTCACCTCAAATGCAGCAGTAAATGATGCCACATTTAGCAGTTTTTCCAATGCTTCATTTAATCAAGCATCAATTAATTCAAATCAGGCACAGGCAGGTAGAAATGATTTACTCAACGCCCAGGTTAATGCCAATGATGCTGTCGCAGCATTAGGAGCTCCATCAGGCGTGTTTGTTATTACTTACCCCAATGCAAATTTTGCCTTAATTAATACTGAGTTAGGTCTAGTAGCACCGGCAATGACAAATGCAGAAAGTAACTATAGCGGCCTACAAAGCAGTTATTTAAATACCAACATTAATGCGACCAATGCCAGAAATAGAATCATAACAATTCGCAATAACTTACCTCCTTTACCTGGAGGTGCCACTGCAGCACAGATAATAGCAAGAAATAACTATTTAGTTGTCTTGGACACAGCTCAAGCAAGGGCGCAGGTTATTATCAACGATTTTGCCACAAGTTATTTGACCAGTATTTTTGATTTACTGATCAGAAGAGCAAATGCACAAGATGCATTAAATGAAATAATCGCGACTCGGAATGACTTAATATCCATGCCATTACCTGCTGGATCTACTCCGCAAGAAATTGCCGATAGAAATGCTTTCCTAGCAGATTTAACCTTAGCAGAAAATGAACTTAACGCAACAATAGCCTCACTAACTGCCAGGATTGATAGCGGCAACATTACAATAAACACCCTTGATGAGAGCATTAGCGTTCAACTGGGTAGGGTAGAAAGTGCAGCATCAACAGCAGCAGATGCACGCGGGACAGTTAATGCGGCAATTGAAGCCGATGCAAATGCTCAGGAATTCGAAGATGCACTAGCCATGGGAACACCTCCGCCAACTTCGACTTTGTTGCAGCAGGCTGCTGGCGTTGATGATATTTTAGATGCAGCTGATTTAAAAGGAGTGCAAAATTAATGTCTGTTAAAAAGCAATCAAAAGGGTATTCGCTGGTTGAGATTTCAATAGTATTGGTTATTATTGGCATTCTTGGCTTTTTTAGCATTAAATTTATTTCACAAATAGGCACGCAAACGCTGAATGAAAAATTCAAAAGTGATTTAGAAATTGCGGATTTGGCCATTATTGGATTTATTTATAGCAACAATCGCTTGCCATGTCCTGATACAACAGGCACTGGATTAGAAAATTGCGCATCAGCGAATAATAGACAAGGGTTTTTACCTGTTAGAACATTGGGTATTGAATCATCTATCCAAAAGCAACGTGGCGGATTGATTCGTTATGGCAGTTTTAGAAACAGCAGTTTAAACTTGTTAAGTGACGCTGATTTGGCACAGTTAAAGGACAGATACGAACCACTATTGCCCAATGCGGAAACCTCTAACCAAAGCAACGGACTAGACTTCTGTTTTGCTTTGAGTTCAGCAAGCACTGGTGCAACTGAAATGGCATCAGAAGTTAATGTGGGTGCGATCGGAATAAATGTGGCTTATGTCATTGCTGATAGTGGGACAATTGATGCGAATAACGATGGGGCTTTATTTGATGGAACCAATGGCGCGGGGCTAAAATTTGAAAAACCCCACGAATCACAGACCAATAATTACGATGACAATGTATTCGCAGTAGGGTTTAATGAACTGGCTGGCCGCTTAAACTGTCCCAAGGTATTAGCAGAGACCAACGGTGCAGCCAGAGCCAGTTTTGCAGCTTATGATATGTGGCTGCTTGCGACTCAATACAAAAACTACCGTGATTTTCATGTGGACTACCTTGGGTTAATGCTTGAAATTGCAGAATCAAAATTTGCTTTGGCTACCGCATCTACCGCTTTGGCAGTAGCTTCTGCAGCTCTTGCTATTGGTGTTGCGATTATTTCAGGTGGAGCCAGTGCCATAGTTGGAGCGGTCTTGGCTGTGGTTGCGCTTGCGGATGCTGCCATCGCATTAGCGTTAGCAATTATGGACCAAGATGCCGCAATTGATGCCCTGGCTGCGGGTGTAGTACAACAGACCGACGCCAATACATCGCTAACCAATGCTACTGCATTTAGAGACAGCAAACTAGCCATCGCACAAGCACTTGATGCAAGGGGATTAATCAGATGAATAAAAACTATACTAATAGTAATCATACTAATAGTCATCATGCTAAAGGATATTCTTTGATTGAACTAACCATAGTGATAATAATAGCAGGTATAATATTTTCACTGTTATACAACTATTATCCAAGAACAACCGAAATTGAACAAAGAACAGTGCAACCATCAAATACACGTTATATTGACGATGCCTTAGTGGGCTTTTCCTATTCTCATGGTAGATTACCTTTTCCTGACAACAACAATGATGGCATTGAGGATGCAGGTGCAATAAGCGGAACCATACCAGAGAGAACCTTGGGCATGGTCGAAAAACCCGTCAATGATTTCAATATACCAATAAGCTATTCGATTTTCAGAAGCGAAAATAATACCGATCTTACAGAAGATGCAGATTTAGCAATAAGCAAGGATAGGTTGCACGCATTATTGCCAACAGGTATAAGGCTTGCAGCATTAACCCCATTAAACCAAAGCAACACCATAGACTTTTGTTTTGCCCTAAGAACAGCAGCCAATATTACTCCTTCCAATCCAAATTTTTTGTTCGTATCAGAAACTACACCTGTTGTCTATAATCGCAATGTTGCCTATGTTTTGGTTGATGTGGGACAATCCGATGCCGATGGCAATGGGCAATTATCCGATGGTTTTAATAACACGGGATTAAGGTTCGAAGTAGCAAGCAAAGCCAAGTCGCAAGTCTATGATGATCAAGTAAGCAGTACGGATTTTTCTGAATTATTTGGGGCATTAGCCTGTGGATCAGTAATCTCAGCAGCATTGCATGCACATGACAATGCGGTGTTGGCGGCTGATATGATGCACACGTCCTTTATAGATTATAGTGCCTTACTAGATTTAACCGGGCAATTGGCAGAAGCAGATGTGGCATTAGCAATTGTAGCAGTTTTACAAGCACTGGCAGGTGTGGCAGATGCAGTAGGCGCAGCAGCTACCGCAACAGCCGAAACCTTTACCCCCCCTTTTACCGCACTTGGAGTCCCTGCTTTGGTCGAGATTGCCATTGCATCGGGCTTGGCTGGTTTGGCAACAATAGCATCAGCTGTAACCACAGGACTGGCAGCAGACGCATTAATACGCATAAACAACCTTAGATCCTGTTTTAATTCAGGAAACAATTGCAATGTAGGTAGCGGTAATTTCGTTGTAAATGCCAGCACCCTAACTACAACTATTAGAAACAATGCCATATTGGCAGATCAAGCAGGATTATGAAAATGAAAAATTATAAAAATTTAAAGGGTTTCACCTTAGTAGAGATGTCAATAGTTTTGGTGATTATTGGTATTATCTTAGGCGCGGTTTCTATAGGCAAAGATTTGCAAAGAAGTGCAGAATATCAAAAACTCAGCCAATCTTTCGTACAAGGCTGGGCACTGGCGTACCAAAATCACTTTTCTAGGGTCAATCTTGTTATTGCCGACAATCCAGACGTTCCAACATTACAAGTTAATCAAAATGCTGGTGAAGTCTGTGGTGCAGCCTTACATACGGCTATGGATACAGCAGGTGTGCGTATGCCAGCAGGTAGAGCTGAAGGCTCAGAAGACAGGTATGTATATCTGGACAGCAACGGTAACCCCCAACAAATTGATATTTGTTTTGATAACATCCCATGGTCTGTTGATTCTGTTACTCCTGGGTTGTATATGTTACGTGATAAAAA
The DNA here is from genome assembly GCA_964564165.1 of uncultured Alcanivoracaceae bacterium. Lineage (GTDB taxonomy): Bacteria > Pseudomonadota > Gammaproteobacteria > Xanthomonadales > Marinicellaceae > NORP309. The sequence continues at coordinate 22,566 of CAZLZZ010000027.1, forward strand.
TGTCATGGTAATAAAGGGCATTACACCTGATTTGGCGCGTTTATTAGACAACTCAGTAGATGGCATTGGTGATGCCAGATTTGGTTTCTTTAGAGAGGAGCAGTATGCTGCAATCATCGCAAATGGTAATTCAGAGGTATGGAGCAAAACTAACATTCAAAATTTTGCAGATAACCCTGTTAATCGTGATGAATCACAAGTGGCCATATTGACCGCTTATTATTTAATGCCTGAATAAAGTAATTTGAGTCAATGAATTATATTTGAAAATTTATACAAAGGTATAGAGTATTTTAAAATTTATTGCCGTCACTGTATTGGTTTATTTTTCATCAATAAAAACTCGCTTAGGGACAGCGATACTTTCTAGAATCTATAATTTCGGTATCTCTGTTCTAAAATAATATCTCATTGCTTAAACAGCTTATTGATGAAAAACAAACCAATACAGCGACAGCTTTTAGGATAATTGAGCCTGTAATTATTTTGATATCTTAAATTAAAAAAATTCAATAACGTTCATTTTTAAAGCCAAGGCTAATTTTTCAATATTATCAATAGATATGTTTATTTCACCTCTTTCAACCGCACCCACATAATTTCTGTGTAACTCAGCTAGTTCAGCAAGCTTTTCTTGAGATAAATTGAGTTCATGCCTTTTAACCTTTAGGTTATTTGCAAAAACTAATCTTGCTGATATTTTGGATTGATGCATGATAGTAATTTCTCATTATCAGCCGCATGAATCTACACATTATATGTGGTATTTTATTTATTTTACTTGAAAATTCTTAAAAGCTCGTATAAACTAAAAGTTAGTTTATATCTCAATAAATTGTACAAAACAAATGAAATCCCACATGTATAAAGCAAACGTTCATAAAATATTCATTTTAATTTTCATCAATACAATCATTTTTGCCAGATGCAAAGACCTTTTTCAATTTATTCAACAGGCTTTATTTAACAAGCTAGGCAAAAACTCTGATCAAAAAAACCATATAAGAAATTAATATGAATTTAAATTTTTAAAGTTATTTAGCAATCATCATAATGACGATTTTTACAATAAAAGTACATTCTGCTTCATTACCATTGATTGTAGATGCAGAAATTGGTGATTCGGTCTACGCATGGCATTATACTGGGACCTCAAATGATTATCGGACACAAGAAGAATCTGATGAAGCAGCTGCGCTTTATATAGGTAGATTTAGTTCACTTGACTGCCCAACTCCAAAAGTAGTACCGAATCCAAACGGGGAGCCTTATGAGTATTTTGACGAAGTCTGGCCAAACAGTCAACCACTCTTCCCACATGCTCCTACCTCTTTTATTGGACCAACTTATGATATTTTTCATATTGAGACGACTAATCTAAAACATAGTTTTGTTGAGGTCTGGACATCTCCCAAAGGGATATGTCAATCATCGACTAAATCTTTTGTATCGAGAAGATATAGATATAACAGATGCCCTGCACAATATAAATTGGTTTGGTCCAGTTTTGAAACACCTGGTGAATGCCACCTTGATCAGATTCCTCAAGCTAATGAATGTCCTGCAAATAATGGTGGTGGTACTGGAATTGGAGCTTCAATCGATTCTCTACCATTTTCAATTTACTATAGTTCAGATACTGCCTTGCGAAGTTCAATTGCTCCCTTTCAAAACCAAGAAAATTATAATGAAATTTCTTTCGGCAAAGGCTGGAATCATTTATACGCTAAAAAAGTATCTGGGGTTTTTAAAAATGAAGAAAATGGCATTACTTATGACAATGTAACTGTACAACGTGGTGATGGCAAAATCGTTATGTTTCGAAAAATCAACGATGTCTGGAAAAACCACACAAAAACCCCCGATAGGTTGGTTCAAATAAATGACCAATGGATTTTAACTAACGCTAACAATGAAATAGAAACCTATGATTTGCATGGTAAACTAATTTCAGTATCAAATAAAGGCAATACCATTTCACTCAGTTATGAAACTGGACTTTTTGATGGAGTAGGCTTTTCTTTCAGGCTTATAAAAATTTCTTTAGCTAATGGTAGGTATATAGATTTCAACTATTCTGGTACATCTATCAAAATTGACAATATAACCGATGATTTGAATAGACAATGGGTGTTTGGTCATTTCTTTAATAATTTAACTTCTATTACCTATCCCGATTCCACCGTTAAACAATTTCACTACGAGCGTACAAATCCATTTCTACTAGCTACTGACTTACTAAACAATCACGCGCTTACAGGAATAACAGATCAAAATAATAACAGGGCAATAACGTACATATATGATGATTATGGGCGTGTTGATCATGAATGGGTTCACTCTAAAGATGAAAATGGTGTTGATATTGAATTAGATGAGCTTTCCATTAACTATAGCCCAAATCCACTTGATGCCAATGAAAGAACCATTACCAACTCAAAAGGAATTGATAGCACCTATATTGTTGAAAAAAACAGTGATTTATGGCAGATTAAATCCAAGTCAGGTCCAGGTTGTTCAAATTGTAGTAGCAGCGGCACCATTGACTATGTGTATGATCCTGATACCAATGATTTAATCAGCAAAACTTCAAATGGGCAAACAACTTTTTATGGCAATTATGATGCTGATGGAAGAGGTGAATATGCCTATAAAATTGAAGCCCAAGGCACAGGTGAAGAAAGACGTACTAATTACAACTACGATCCACGATTCTTTAAAAAGCCACTGACCATCACAGAACCCTCTGTATTTGTTAACAATGACAGAGTCACCACTTACACTTATGACTCGCACGCCAACATCACTTCAATAACCATAGAGGGTTACAAAACAGATGGCACTGCACTATCTTCAAACATCTCTTATGAATACAATGGCCCATACAACCAAATTAGCCAAATAAACGGCCCTCGTACCGATGTGGCTGACATAACAGCTTTTGAATATTACCTCGATGATATCAGCGAAGGCAATAACCGTGGTCGATTGAAAAAACTAACCAATGCCGTAGGTATCGTGATGCGCAACAACATCCAATACACTGCCACAGGTAAAATTTTGTCCGAAGACAAGCCCAATGGTTTAACCACCGACTACACTTATTACGCAGGCAACGACCGTCTGGAAACCGTATCCAATACCGATGGCACAAAAACCATCACTACCCACATAGACTATCTGGCATCAGGTGAAATCAAAACAATCACCAAAAATTACAACACCGTTGATGCCAACACCTTAACCTTAGATTATGATAACGCTAGACGTTTAATAAAAATCACCGACCAACAAGACAACTATGTGAAGTATGAACTAGACACAGAAGGCAACCAACTGTCTGAAAAAACCTATGACCCCAGCAATAACTTAAAAAAGCTCATCAGCCAAGTGTTTGACGATTATGACCAAATCGATACCAGTACCCAGTCAGGTGTTACCAACAACTTTGACTACGGCAGCGATGGCAATCTCTATCAGCAAACCAATGGCAATGGCATCATCACCGACTACAGCTATGACGCACTGAATCGCCTGACTCAAATCAGCCAAGACCTAAATGGTACAACTGCCACAGGCAACACCATTTCCGCATTCGAGTACGACAATCAAGACCGTGTCACAAAAGTAACCGATGCCAATAATAACGATACACTTTACGAATACGATGACCTAGGCAGGCTCACCAAATTGACATCCCCCGATACAGGCGTTGATGTCTTTACTTATGACCAAGCAGGCAATGTCACAGCAAAACAGATCGGTAGCAGCCCATCAGAAATCATCTTCAAAAATGGATTTGATATCATCACCAATACACCTCCAATCACACCTGATGTGTTCTATTTCAGCTACGATGCCAGCAACCGCCCTACAGCGATTGATTATTCTGGCACCGACTTAGATGTCAGCTTTGTTTATGATCAAGGTGTCAATGGCTTAAACCAACTTACAAGCTTTGCTGACAGCCACAGCACCACCACGCTAAACTATGATGCCTTTGGTAACTTAACTAACAAAAGTCAAACTGCCAACAACATCAATAGTGGCAACATTGTCCAGAATCTCACCTATGCCTATGATGCCAACAACCGCTTACAAAGCATCATTTATCCACTTGGATTGGTGGTTATTTATCAATACAACAACCTTAACCAAGTCACCCAAATCAGCAGCAGCATCAATGGGCAAAATACCACCCTCATTAGCAACACCACTTACCTGCCCTTGGGACCACTGGCAAGCAAAACGCTGGGCAATGGGCTAAATTACAGCAGCACTTATGACGATGGTTATCGCCTCAACAGTTACCAATACGGTAGTACACTCAATGGCAGTTACAGTTATGACAACAACCACAATATCAACAGCATAAGCCGCGAAACCATCAACAACGATACGGCTTATTTGTATGATAACCTCGATAGAATCACTCAAGAGACAGCACTGCTGACCGAATACACCTATGATCAACTGGGCAATCGCATCAGCAAAATTATCGACACCCAAGCACCTAATGTTTACAGCTACGACAGCAACAGCAACCGTCTGCAACAAATCGACAGTAGCACCCGCAGTTATGACCAAAAAGGCAATACCTTGTTTGACGGGAATAACACCTACACCTACAACACTGCCCAACGCATGGCAAGTATTAGTCAAAACAACACACTCAAAGCAGAACTCTATTACAATGGCAACGGTCAACGCATCCGCAAAACCAATACCACAAATAATACTGAACAGCTCTTCCTTTATAACGCCAATGGTCAACTACTAAACGAATCCATTTACGACAGTAATGGCACATTAACCCAAAGCAAAGATACCATTTGGTTGGGAAATAAACCAATCGCCCAAGTACGAAAAATAGGCAACACATCCAATATTTACTACATCCTCAGCGACCACCTCAACACACCTAGAAAAATAACCGATTCAACAGGAACAGTCCTATGTAGATGTG
>CAZLZZ010000028.1:0-26557 GCA_964564165.1 uncultured Alcanivoracaceae bacterium
ATTAAGCTTTAAGAATGATGAATAATTCATGCTATCCTTAACTATAATTTAATGATGTTATGTTATAATCAGCTGCTTTAAACTTCTTGGTATTTAGATGACACAAACGTGGTTGGTTACAGGTGGTGCGGGCTTTATTGGTGGCAATTTTGTATTGCGACAGGTCTTAAAAAACAAGCTTAAAATCATTAACTTAGATAAATTGACGTATGCTGGAAACTTAGATACTCTACAGCAACTTGATGAGAACGACAATTATACCTTTGTGCAAGGCGATATTTGTGACAATCAACTGGTTGCCCAGATAATTGAAAAATACCAGCCTGATACCATTGTAAATTTTGCGGCAGAATCCCATGTGGATCGCTCTATTGATGCACCGGATGATTTTATTACTACCAATATCCTAGGCACTTTTAACTTACTTAAACAGGCATTGAGTTATTACAAGTCCATGTCAGAATCAAAACAAGCCGCTTTTAGATTTTTACATGTTTCTACCGATGAAGTTTATGGCTCATTAGGTGACACGGGATTATTTACCGAAACCACACCCTACTCGCCCAATTCACCCTATTCTGCTTCAAAAGCCTCTTCGGATCATTTGGTTCGTGCTTATCACCACACTTATGGTTTGCCCGTGGTAACGACCAATTGTTCCAACAATTATGGACCCTATCAATTTCCTGAAAAATTGATACCCTTGATTATTACCAAAGCCTTAAACTTTGAACCTTTGCCAGTTTATGGTGATGGGAAAAATATCCGTGATTGGCTATATGTAGAAGACCATTGCAGTGCTATTGAAGCCGTTATTGCTGACGGTCAAGTCGGCGAAGTTTATAACGTGGGTGGCAACGAAGAAAAACAGAACATACAAGTGGTGGAAGCCTTGTGTGATATTTTGGATGAATTGCGCCCAGTTGCAGGCAAATGCCGCAGAGATTTGGTCACCTATGTGAAGGATAGACCCGGTCATGATCAAAGATATGCCATTGATTCCTCTAAATTACAAAATAATTTGGGCTGGAATCCTATTGAATCATTTGAAAGTGGCATTAGAAAAACCGTAGAATGGTACTTGAACAATAAAACATGGAGCGATCGTGTATTGGATGGCTCTTACGCTGGACAGCGATTGGGGAAACATTAGCATGAAAAGAAAAGGCATTATTTTAGCAGGCGGGTCCGGTACAAGACTTTATCCATTAACCCATTCAATCAGCAAGCAGTTGTTGCCGATTTATGACAAGCCAATGATTTATTATCCGCTAACCACCTTAATGTTGGCAGGTATTACAGAAATTTTGATAATCAATACGCCCCATGAACAAGAGTTGTTTGTTAAGTTATTGGGCGATGGTTCGCAATGGGGTATTAACATCACTTATGCCGCACAACCGGATCCTGGTGGTTTGGCACAAGCCTATTTGATTGGTGAACAATTTGTCGACAACCATCCTTCTTGCTTAATATTGGGTGACAATATTTATCATGGTTCTGGAATGGAAGAGTTGTTAGCCAAGGCGGATGCTCGTACATCTGGTGCGACCGTATTTGGCTACCGTGTCAGCGACCCGCAAAGATATGGTGTGGCTGAGTTTGATAAATCTGGCAAGGTCATTGATTTAGAAGAAAAACCTAAAAATCCGCGTTCAAATTATGCAGTAACAGGATTGTATTTTTATGATGACCAAGCCTGTGATATCGCGAAAAACTTACAACCTTCACCACGTGGCGAACTGGAAATTACCGATTTGAACAATGTCTATCTTCAACAAGATGAGCTAATGGTGGAGTTAATGGGGCGAGGTTATGCTTGGTTAGATACAGGAACCCATGATTCATTAACCGATGCCAGCAACTTCATCGCCACCATTGAAAAACGCCAAGGCATTAAAATTGCCTGTCCTGAATAGATTGCTTATCAAAGAGGATGGATTGATGCTGCGCAGGTGTTAAAACTCGCTGAACCTATTGCTAAAAATGGTTATGGTCAATATTTAATCAGCTTGGTTAAGGATCGATGAAAGTTACTGAAACAAAACTTCAGGGTGCGCTGGTTTTTGAACCTCAAGTGTTTGGTGATGCCCGTGGTTTTTTTATGGAAACCTGGAATTATCAAAGATACAAAGAAGCGGGATTAGATGTAAAATTTGTTCAATCTAACTTATCTAAGTCTGCCAAGGGAGTCTTGCGCGGGTTGCACTTTCAAAACCCCAACCCACAAGGAAAACTGGTTCAAATCTTAACAGGCGAAGTATTTGATGTGGCCGTTGATATTCGCGTAGGCTCAGCAACATTTGGCCAATGGCATGGTGAAATATTATCTGGCGACAACAACAAGCAGTTTTATATTCCCCAAGGCTTTGCTCATGGATTCTGCGTCTTGTCTGAAACCGCTATTTTTTCTTATATGTGTACCAATGTCTATGACCCACAAAATGACTATTCACTTTTGTGGAATGACCCTGAATTGGCTATTGATTGGCCAATTAAGGAACCTTTGTTGTCAAAAAAGGACAAAGTGGCACAGACATTAAATTCATTTAACACAAAATTACTACCAAAATACTGATATGAAAATACTTTTAACAGGCGCAAATGGTCAAATAGGTTATGAATTATGGAGAAGCTTACAATACTTCGGTGAAGTAATTCCAACTACAAGAAAAGGAATAGAAATCAATGGTTTACCAACTATTGCTCTAGACCTTTCTAATATGCAAGACATAGAAAAGAAGCTAAATGCTATTCAACCTGACTTAATCTGCAACGCAGCTGCCTATACGGCTGTGGATGATGCAGAATCCAACCAAGACCTGGCCCATACAATTAATGCCGATGCACCGGCTGTTTTTGCCAAATATGCGGTCATTTCAGACACCAAAGTGATTCATTACTCAACGGACTATGTATTTTCAGGCGATGCCAATACGCCATGGACAGAAGATGATGAATGTGATCCACAAGGCGTTTACGCCCATACAAAATTATTGGGAGAACAAGCCATTATTGATTCTGGATGCCAGTACAAGATATTTAGAACGGCTTGGGTTTACTCACAAAGAGGCAACAATTTTTTAAAAACCATGTTAAGACTTGCTGCTGAAAATGACAGAATTAATGTAGTAGATGACCAAATTGGTTCACCTACTTGGGCACATTCTATCGCGATGGTAACGGCTTTAACTTTACGGCACCCAGCCGATGGCTTGTTTCATTTAACCTCTTCAGGAAAAACCAGTTGGAGTGGCTTTGCTAGGCGTATTTTTTCAATGGCTCAGAAGCTGGATTTAATTAACAATATTCCGATAGTAAACGGAATTACCAGCAGTCAATACCCAACTCCAGCGAAAAGACCCAATTATTCAGTACTGGATTGCACCAAACTCAAAGATACCTTTGAAATAAAAATGCCCAATTGGCAAACAACACTGCAGCTTTGTATGCAAAACATGAGGAATTCAAATTGAAACTAATCCCTGTGATCTTATCTGGGGGTGCAGGAACACGACTTTGGCCAGTATCTAGACGGGCATACCCCAAACCCTTTATGAAATTGGCCAATGGCAGTACCTTGGCGGAATTAACTTTTGAACGCGCATTAGATGTATCCAGCGACGGTACGGTGATGACGGTAACCTCGCGTGATTATTTCTTTATATGTAGAGATATTTATAAGCAGGTAAAAAATGTCGATATGGACAAACAAATATTTGTGCTAGAACCGATGGGAAGAAACACCGCACCAGCTATTGCCTTAGCAGCATTAGAAATTCACTCAAGATATGGCGACAAAGCTGTCATGTTGGTTATGCCATCGGATCATTTAATCAAAGACAAAAAGGCTTTTAAATCGGCTGTAGAACAAGGCGCGCAACTTGCTACTCAAGGATACATTGCCACATTTGGCATCCACCCTACTTCACCTGAAACTGGCTTTGGTTATATTAGAGCTGGTGACAAAATCGAGGGTTTTACAGCATCTGAAATTAAAGAATTTAAAGAAAAACCCGATTTACAAACCGCAAAAACCTATATCGAATCAGGCAACTATAGCTGGAATTCAGGCATGTTTTGTTTGGTTGCTAAAAACTTACTAGACGAAATGGAAGTCACCTCGCCAGAAGTGTTACAAGCAGCCAAAGCCTGTTTTGCAACAAAAAAAATGCAACAATCAGCATTGGTATTTGACACCAATACTTTCGCTGCGATGCCAGATATTTCAATAGACTATGCTGTCATGGAAAAAGCCAAAAAGCGTGCTGTCATTGATAGCAGATTTGATTGGAACGATATAGGATCTTGGAACTCCATGGCTGGACTTGCAGACAGTGATGAATCAGGCAATCGAATTGAAGGAAAAGCCATTGCTGTAGACTCCAAAAATTGCTACATCCGCAGTGGCGATAGAGTTGTAGCAGCTGTTGGTGTTGAGAATTTACTTATTGTTGATACCGAAGATGCCATTTTGGTGGCTCACAAAGACCGTGCTCAAGGAGTCAAAGATGTGGTTCAATTTTTAAAAGCGAACAACCATGATGCTGCGATTTATCACCAAACCGTACATAGACCCTGGGGCAGTTATACCATATTAGAAGACAAAGAAGACTGCAAGGTTAAAAGGTTAACCATCAGACCTGGACAAATTTTATCTTTACAAAGACACCAAAGACGCTCAGAGCATTGGACTATGGTCAACGGCACGGCCAAGGTAAGGATTGCTGACAAAGAATTTTTATTAGAAGCCAATCAATCGACCTATATTCCAATCAATACTTTGCACAGACTTGAAAACCCTACCGATAAAGACATTGCTATTATTGAAGTACAATGTGGTGATTATTTCGGCGAGGATGATATCGAACGATTCGAAGACATCTATGGAAGAACAGATGACTGAACAATTGATTGAACAAAAGATTGACAAGGCCTTTTTAGAAAACTGTTTAGTAACGGCCAAACGTGCTGCCAAATCTGCAGAACAAATCATTAAACATTATTACAAATGCTCACCAGATACACAGATAAAAGAAGACTTAACACCGGTTACTCAAGCCGATATCGAATGTGAACAAGTTATAAAACAAGTACTGGCTGCCAGCTATCCTGACTTTGGTTTTTTTGGCGAAGAAACAGGTAAATCCAATACTGATTCAGATTTCTTGTGGTTAGTTGACCCCATTGATGGCACCAAAAGCTTTGTGAGAGAGTACCATTTTTTCTCCACACAAATTGCACTAATGTACAAAGGTGAAATCATTGTTGGGGTTTCTCACGCACCGATGTTTCACGAAACTGTCTGGGCCGCAAAAGGTTTAGGCGCTTTTATGAATGACCAATTAATGACAGTAAGCAACTTTACAAAACCTGAAGACAGTTGCTATTCAACCGGTAATTTAAAATCTTATACTAAAGATCCTATACAATGGGAAAAATTACGGCAAGTGATGTCAATGTGCCATAAAACTCGGGGTTATGGTGATTTTTACCACTACCATTTATTGGCTGCAGGGAAGTTGGAATTAGTCATTGAATCTGATATCAATATATTGGATATCGCAGCATTGAGTATTGTTGTTAAAGAAGCAGGTGGCATCATGACCGATTTAACAGGCAAAGCCATTGATTTGCAAACCTCAACTATTCTAGCAGGCAACGTACCCGCCTACAAAAAAGCCTTTGATATACTAAACTCATGATAGACTTGTTAAATAAAATTGAAACCACAGCCATTAAAGCTGGCAAGGCAATATTGGATATATACCATTCCTCTGACTTTGGCATAGAAACTAAGGGCGACAGCTCCCCTTTAACAAAAGCTGACATAGCCGCACACCATATTATTGTAGATGACCTGCAGTCATTTACACCAGGCACTCCTGTCTTATCTGAAGAATCTACTGATATTTCATTTGAAGAAAGAAAAACTTGGCAAAAATATTGGTTAGTAGACCCCTTGGATGGCACCAAAGAATTTATCAAAAAAAATGATGAATTCACCGTCAATATTGCACTGATTGAAAATGGAAGCCCTATTGTTTCAGTAGTTTATGTGCCCGTTACTGGCGTTTCCTATACCGCAGCCAAAGGCTATGGTGCATTTAAAAAAACGGGTGAAACACGAGAACAAATTCACAGCCACAAACCCGCCAGAAATATCCCAATAGTCGTTGGCTCTCGCTCACACATTTCCTCGGATGTAGAAGCCTATCTTGATAAACTCGGCGAACATGAATTGACTCCAATGGGCAGCTCACTTAAATTTTGTGTGATCGCAGAAGGCAAAGCCGACCTATATCCAAGACTAGGCCTAACATCAGAATGGGATACCGCCGCCGCTCATTGTATTGTTGAACAAGCAGGCGGGCGTGTTGTTACACTAGATAACCAGCCCTTAAAATACAATACCAAAGAATCGTTATTGAACCCATATTTCATGGTTTATGGAGATGAAAACAGAGAATGGATAAATATCTAAAAACACCAACAACTCAGTCATTCCCACGAACACGAGGTCAAACGGTATCGCAATCGGCATGTCAAACGGTAAGACAACCGTATTACCATGCAAAGCAACCCAAAGGGCTTGTAGCAGGAGCGCAAAGACAATCTATTACAAACAATACGCCAATATTCAGAAAACGTAAAAAAGGTTCATTAATCATTTCTCAGATAGTTGGCTTTAACCAACCCATAAAACCATGTTAACTAAAGCCAACTACCCGAAAGCCATTCTTTTTGGACTCATATTCGTTATTACAGCTTGCACACCTAACAAGCCAACAATCAACATTGCTGTTGCCAGCAACTTCGAGAGCACTTTAAAAATCATAGTTAAACAATATAAAATCAAGCACCCTGAACTTAATGTAAATATTAACATTATCCCTGGTTCATCAGGCGTATTGGCCAACCAAATATTCAATCAAGCCCCTTTTGATTTATTTCTTTCCGCTGACATAAAAAAAACCACACACATACACAATAAACAACCCAACTTACATGCGCCGGTTGTATACGCGATCGGACAACTGGCTCTTTGGATTCCTGAAATGGACAATTCAACAAGATGTATAGAACGATTGAATCAAGTAAAAACCCTAATCATTGCCAACCCCAAAACCGCGCCGTATGGAACTGTCGCCGAAATAATCATGAAAAAGCACCAAATCAAGGTCAAAAAACTCATTCAAGCCGCCAATATTTCTCAATCCTTTTTGTATGTAAGAGACCAACTGGTCGAAGCAGGATTTGTGGCTTATTCCATGTTAAAAGACACCAAACAAGGCTGCCAACAAATATTTCAACACCGAGAATTGAGCCAAGCCATGATTTTATTGGATGATAAAGCCAAAGGCATCTATGATTATATTTTATCCAAAGAGATTCAGTCACTCATCCAAGATTCGGGTTATAATACTCTTTAATTATTGATTCCAAGGTACTGCATACAATGCTCAAGTACGACTAAAGTTGCGTTTCCAATAGAAGCTCCATCATGGTTTGGCAACAGAATCACAAGAAAGTTTTTGGTTTTATAACAACCAATAGAATCCCATCCAAAATTAAACGGGATTTCATATCTTATGTTTAAGCTGAATGTATGATTTTTTTGTGGATTCGGTTAAAATACATTATCTTTGTAAATAGAATAAACAGAACAAATATGAAAAACAAATTAATGCTTTTGGCTTTATTGATATCAACAGTCAGTTTCGCTGACACTATTTTGGGTGTTTATGTGGGAGCCAATTATTGGAGTAGCAGCGTATCAGGCAATGTTACTTCTTCTGGAAATTCGTTTGATAGGGTAAATATTGATTATTCCAACGACAATAACAGCATGTTTTATGCAGCACTTGAGCACCCTATTCCGTTTTTTCCAAATATCAAAATTCAACAAAACAGTATTCAATCCAGTGGATTAATTGATGTCAGTGAGTTTACCAATTTCACAGGTCAAGCCATAGCTGTGAATTCAGAATTGGATTTTAGCCACAGCGACATCATGTTGTACTATGAATTATTGGACAATTGGTTGAATTTAGATTTTGGTTTGAGTTTTAAAAATTTTGATGGATATACCGCATTCTATGCCCAAGACTTTATTAATGAACGCTCTGAGTTTGATTCTTGGATACCTATGTTGTATACCAAAGGGAAATTTGATTTGCCATTTACAGGATTTTCTGCAGGAGTGACTATCGAGGCTTTAAGTTTTAATAGCAACAAAGTAACCGACTTCTCAGCTGCTATCAGTTATGAAAGTGGCATAGGCTTAGGAGCCGAAGTTGGCTACCGTAATTTAACCATTGATTTGCAAAATATAGGTTCTTTTAGAAGCGATATTAGCATCGATGGATTCTATCTGGGTGCGAATTTTCACTTTTAAAAGGGTGTGAACTAATCTATCAAATAAACTCTATAAAAAATCTAGGGCATAATAACTATACAAGATATGTCCTTTTCATACCGCTTATCTATTCCAACTAACCAACCCAATTAACTTCCGTACTGCTTCTTATAAGCTTGTACTTTGGCTAATTTTTCTTCATCATCCGCTAAATATACCAACAAATCATCCAATCCAGCAATGGCAACAGTGGCAAAACCATACTCTTGTTCCAATTCTCCAATTGCCGATAATTCGCCTTGGCCTTTTTCTTGCCTGTCCAACGCCACTGAAATTCCAGCTACCGTGGCACCATTTGCATGAATGATTTCAATAGACTCACGCACCGAAGTTCCCGCGGATACCACATCATCGACAATCAATACTTTGCCTCTAAGTGGCGCACCTATCAACACACCGCCCTCCCCATGGCCTTTGGACTCTTTGCGGTTAAATGCCACAGGTATATTTTTTTTATACAAATAATAGTATGCGCTAGCAATAGTCGTGGCTATGGGAATACCTTTGTAAGCTGGGCCATATAACATATCAAAATTTATGCCACTTTCATGTAAAGTTTTGGCAAAATATTCTCCCAAAAGTGCCAACGATTCTCCATCATCAAACAATCCCGCGTTGAAGAAATACGGTGAAACCCTGCCCGATTTTAAATTAAATTTTCCAAATTTAAGAACTTGTTTTTTTAATGCGAGTTGGATAAAGTTTTTGGTTGTTGTCATAATAAAATAATCAGTAATATTTGCTTAATATTATCAATATTGTTAGAGTATACCCATTATAGTTTATTCCAAACTGAATTTGGAGAAATACCCTTGGATAAAAAAACCATTGAACAAATATTGACTGCTTTTAATACCGCCCCTTCTGGACAATTGGCAAATATAATTTGTGATGCATACATCATATCTAATGAAAACACACTACTCACCGAATTTCTTAAAGACATTGACCACGAATCTGATATTGACTTATCTGTTATAGGTAAAAATTTATTCGACAAGGAAAAATATACACATGTTATTGAATTATTAAAACCACAACAAAACAAGTATTTATTATACATTATTAAATCAATGTTAAAGCTTAATCAAGTTATCCAAGCTAAAGAATTATACGCAAAAGTACTTCTAACAGACCCATTTTTAAATAATGGTGAAATAAAGGATTTATTAGACAGTGACAAAACAAATGAATCACGCGATAATAAAAGAAAAAAACTTAAAGTTGTCGAAAAAATTGATGCTGCTAAAATTACAAATTTAGAGGATTATAAGGAAAAGGTTACGGATTTTTCAGATGTGGTCGGTTTGTTAGATATAAAAAAACAGATCCATAAAAAAATCATTCTACCATTTCAAAAACCTTCACTTTTTCAAAGGTTTAAAAAGAAAATTGGCGGAGGAGTACTTCTATATGGCCCTCCTGGCTGTGGAAAAACATTATTAGCTCGTGCTACAGCAGGAGAATGTAACGCTTCATTCTATAATATTGAGGCGTCAGATATATTAGATATGTATATTGGGGAATCTGAGCAAAAGCTACATGCCATATTTGAGAAAGCACGAACTGAAACTCCATGTGTTTTGTTTTTTGATGAATTTGAAGCACTTGCAGGAAAAAGAGAAAGCAATAGAAGTAGTTCCTATAACAATATCGTTAGTCAATTTCTAAGTGAACTAGATGGATTTTCTCAAAAAAATTCTGGTGTATTAGTACTTGCATCAACTAATGTTCCTTGGTCTATTGATTCGGCATTTTTAAGGCCCGGAAGGTTTGACAGAATGTTTTTTGTCCCACCTCCTGATAAGATAGCTCGACAAGGTATTTTGGAGCATCATATGCAAGAAAGACCAGCCCAAGCTAACATAAACTTTTCTACATTAGCTATAAAATGTAAAGGCTATTCTGGCGCAGACTTATTCAATGTTGTAGAAATGGCTGCTGACGAAGCAATAGATGAATCAATAGAAACAAGCAGAGAGATACAAATATCCAATGAACACTTTAAAGAAGCACTAAAATTCTCAAACTCTACTACAATAGAATGGTTAACAACTGCAAGAAATTACGCACGTTACGCCAATGATGGCGGCCGTTATAATGAAGTTATAAAATTTTTAAATAAACATGGGAAATAACCTAAAATATATAATTATCGATGAACCTAAAACTAGGTTTTTTGAACATTTTATCATTAATCCAATATTAATCCTATTAGCAGCAATGATTATTCCAATGCTTATCAGTTTACCCTACTTCGGGAGATGGTGGTTGCCATTTGTTTGGCTGATTTTTAATGGCTTTTTAATGGGTAGCCCTACAATAAAAAAAGAATTTATATATTCCTTGTTAGGGTTAATTACAATTTCAGCATTTTTTTACCTTATATATTTCATAGTTAAAGAAAATTTGCAATTTGATTTTTCGGCAATTAATTATATTGTAATATTCATGCAAGGCTTGTTCTTTTTATTTCTATACTTCGTTGTTTTTCTTCAGTTAGCACCATATCAAATTTATCAATATGTTAAGGAAGGGAACAATGTTTAACGAATACAAATACAATCAAGTTCTTGCTTGTATGCAAAGAGGTCAAAATAAACAAGCAATAAATTTTCTAAAAGAAATATTAGCTGATGAACCAAACGATGCTCAAAGCCATGGGTTACTTGCTCTTTGTTTATTACAAGAAAAACGTATATATGCAGCCGAATACGAAACTCAACTAGCATTAAACAACAATCCACAATTGTCATTTTTATACAACATCTTAGCTAGAATTAATTTATTAAAAAATAAAAACACCTTAGCTTTAGAATATTGTGATGAAGCTCTTAGATTAGAACCAAAAGATATAAGCTCAATCTTATTAAAATCAGAAATTTACAATCTATCTAGTGATGATAAAAATTCACTAGAGTGTATAAAAGAAGCCGCGAATATTGAACCTGACAATATTGAAATAAATTTAGCTTTTGGAGAACATTACTTTCAAAAAGGGAATCTTGAAAAAGCAGAAGCATTTTCTGTAGAAGCAATGCAACAAAATGCTCAAAATATTGATGCAATCATATTAATGGGTAGGATAAAACTAAGGAATAGTAATTATGATGAGGCCTTAAACCTTGCTAAGTCTGCAATTATTCAGAATCCTAGTTCTAGTTCTGCATTAAAGCTATTTTGCGACATTAAGGTAAAACAAAACTTATTTCTAGGGCTCTGGTGGAGATTCAACTCAAAGATGTCAACACTTCCACCTATAAAAGCAGCTATTGTTTTGATTCTGATGTTTTTGACATTTAATGTTTTAGCTCAAGTCATGCAAGATTTAGATTTCAATTCAATGGCTAAGGTTTTTTCTTATGGCTGGTTGCTTTTTGTAATATATTCATGGATTGGTGTCCCCTTGTATACAAAAAAACTTAATAAAGAGCTTAGTAAGTTTAGGTTTAATGATAGTTATTAGAGATTTTATCTGTATAGTTTCACAACTATTAGACGACAACTAGCTTGACCGGTTGGAAATCAAAAAAATTTCTCTATCTTAGCTCTTTGTGATTCTTCTTTCTATAACTTTCTATATCAATTTCTAAGACTGATGCATGGTGTGTTAATCAATGACTTTTCTTAACTAATTTGAATAGATTTTATCCTATTAAAGTATAGATAAGTATAATAGTGTTTTTATTAATCACATGCACATGAAAATAACTTCCGTTAACACCAATGGCATTCGCGCCGCTGCAAAAAAAGGCTTTTTTAATTGGATTAAACAAGAATCACCAGATGTAGTTTGTATCCAAGAAACCAAAGCGCAAGAACATCAATTAACAGACCCCATGTTTAAACCTGCCGGCTACCATTGTTATTACCACGATGCGGTTAAAAAAGGCTATTCAGGAACGGCTGTTTATAGCAAAACTGAACCTCTTTCAGTGAAAATGGGCATCGGTTGGGATGATTTTGATAACGAAGGTCGTTGGTTAGAGGTTGACTTGGGAGATTTGATCGTGGTCTCTTTGTATCTGCCTTCTGGTTCAGCAAAAGAAGAACGACAAGCCTTTAAATATTTATCAATGGACAGATTAGAACAAGAATTTGATCGGCTCAAAGCCACGGGGAAAAACTTTGTTATATGCGGTGATTGGAATATTGTCCACAAAGAAATCGATATCAAAAACTGGAAAGCCAACCAAAAGAACTCAGGCTGTTTGCCCAAGGAACGTGCATGGCTAACTAAACTGTTTGATGAATGTGATTTGGTAGACGCCTATCGTGAAGTTGAAAAAGAGCCACACAATTACACCTGGTGGTCAAATAGAGGTCAAGCCAGAGCCAACAATGTCGGTTGGCGCATTGATTACCATATCACCAACAAAGAAATGGCCAAAAAAGCTTTATCTGCGAATGTATATAAAGATGAATGGTATTCTGACCATGCACCATTGACTATATTGTATAAATAATAAAATGACTTTTCTATATCGGGATTTGGGACATTAGTAAAAGACCGAACATTGTTATACTCATTTCAGTTCTGATTATATTTAATCTATTCCTTCGATTTGGATTTGATATTCGTCAATTGCAGCTAACCTTAGAGAGTCCAATTGGAATTGCCTTTACTATCATGCCAATAATTATCAGTGTAGGATTGTTCTTCCGACAGAAATGGGCATGGTATTTTGCTGCTATTTTAACCAGTTTCAAAATAATCAGCACCCTTGTTCTTTTTACCATCACTCTTTCATTTTTTTCTCTTTCCTTCTTTTATTTGTTATTCTTTTACGGCTTGCTTTTGTGGTTATTGTTTCATGATGATGTCAGCGAATTTTTTCAATTTGAGAAAGACTCTTATAAAAAACGAATCAGGCAAACCATAAAGTATGGTGTAATAATAACTGTGATTATGGTACCTATTGCATGGCTTACTTTGGCATTTAACCGCTAAGAAAACAACAAAGGGAAGAAAAACTATTAGCAGACCCTTGTCTCACGAAAAAAACTCATTCGGAACCGGGGCTTTAGCCCTGCTAACTATACAAGTACTGAGTTCAACACCAAAAATATTATCATTCAAAGCTGTCATATTAAACTAAAAAAAGAAGCTAAAGCCTCGGTTTCAGAAAATTAATCTCAGTCGATCCCAATCGTTTAAAAATCAATATATTCGCCAAACAAAACCCCAGCAAATACAGATGTGTAAAAACCAAAGCCAGCAGAAGCCAAACAATATTCATCACCAAAAAGCCATTTAAAACCCAGGATTTTCTATAGGATTTTATCAAAAACATCCAAGCCAAAGGTGAAAACAACAAAATATTGATATTCCATGCTGCGATACTGTGCTGGGTGAAAAACCACAACACCAACAGCCCTACTCCCAATAAACTTTGAGTGACCAACCATAAATTAACGGTAATTGTTGCCGTAGCTTTAATCAACACACCTAAAACCAATATAACAACCAGTAAAATAAGCGCATAATGGGTTGCTAAAAAACGATATTGAGATAAACGATATTGGGCAAATTGTGAATCTTCACTGTTGGGCGTATACAACACTTGAAAATCTTTGTTCCAAGAGCTCTGGGTTTTGATGGTTTTTAGATCGTCTGAAAACTCTTCTGGAAATACCGACAGTTGCCACTGGCTTTTCTTGGAAAATGCAGGAATTCCATAAATATAAGCAACACCAAGGTTCATCCAAGCTTGGTTAGTGGTAGGAAAGGTTAAATCAGCCCAAGAGTTGTGGGTTGATTGGGGTTTTAACTGCTGAGAAATTTCACCGTTGGTGACTTCGTCCAATAAATCACGGATACGCGAGGTACAGTTGTTTAAAAAATAATCATAAGGGTAGTAGCGATTTTCAGGTTGTACCAAATAAAACAGTTCAGATACCAGCTTTTGTTTTTGCTGAGCCGTTAAATCTAGCCTTTGACTCAATATTTTACGTCCTTGTTGTTCATAATCTCCCAGTTCATAACTGCTGTCATTTACTCCTAAAAAATACTGCATCTCTGCTTTGGCAAACTTTAAAAAAAAATCTTCTTCTTCAAAGTCAAAATAGCCAAAACCAAACATTTTATCGTATTCGGCAGTTTTTACTCTTAATGCTGAATGTCCAAAAGCGGACCAATAGTATTGTCCGGGGCTAATGGTTATTAAACTTATTTCAATATCTTGGGTGCTGCTCTTGGCAATACTGGCAAAGGACAAGATTATGGACAATAACAATGACAAGGGCAAAGTCATAGATATTTCAAAGGATAGTCAATTCCAACTGTTCTAGCCGGCGATTATCACATGACAAGACTTTGAAGGCGTAACTTTTGAAGACAATTTCCTCACCCACTTCAGGCAAGCGCCCCTCTGAATTAACAATCATGCCACCGATAGTATCAAATTCATCATTTCTGAATTTTGATTCAAAAAATTCATTGAACTCTTCGATTGGCAACAGTGCATTGATTTTGTAGGAATGTTCAGAAACCATCTGAATCAAAGGCTCTTCTTCTTCATCGGTTTCGTCATCAATTTCGCCCACGATTTCTTCTAATAAATCTTCAATCGTTACCAATCCAGCTACACCGCCATATTCATCGATAATAATTGCCATGTGGTTTCGGGATGTGCGGAATTCATTGAGTAAGATGTTCACCCGTTTAGATTCAGGAACAACCACAGGCTCTCTTAAAAACTTCATTAAATCAAAAGGCTGATCTGAGGTGGCAAAATATTTGACCAAATCTTTGGCCAAGAGAATTCCTTCTATCTCATCCTTGTCTTCTCCAACTACAGGAAATCGAGAATGTCCAGACTCAACTATAATAGATAAAATGGCTTCAATATCGGCATCTTTTGGGATGACCTTCATTTGTGCTCTGGGAATCATCACCTGTCTGACTTGTATTTCAGAAACTTTTATTGCCCCTTTGATCATGTGCAAAGCATCGCTGTCTATGATGTCATTTTTGTGCGCTTCTTGAAGAATTACATACAAGTCTTCGCGGTTTTTAGGCCCGCCTGAGAAGGCATTGGATAGTCGCTCAAACCAAGTTCTTTTTTCTTGGTCGGAACTGATGGTACTTTGGTCTTCATTCATTAAGTGTATTACTTCCTCATAATTAATTAATTGAATTGTATCAAATAGTCACATTTTGATACGGTTTTTCGACAACAATTAACTCTATTTAATTAAAAAAATAAAAAAAACTGTGAAAATATCAAGTTTCAGAGTAGATTAAGCTTTTATTTCAACGAATATTTTATGTCATTAAATACTTATATCAGCACGAACAAACAACTTAGACCCACTCAATCAGACATAAATGAGCGTTACTCAGAGTCTGACAAAAAGCTAAAGAAGTTACAATCCAAGCTGTCAAAAACACTTGCAGGCTTGCAAAGTAAAATTCAAGCGGAAGAAAAACATGCCATACTGGTCATATTTCAAGCCATGGATGCAGCAGGCAAAGACAGCACCATCCGCAACGTATTTCGTGAATGTGATATCGCAGGAGTAGACAGCGTCTCGTTTAAACAACCATCGAAAGAAGAAAGTTCTCATGATTTTATTTGGCGATGCAATAAACAATCACCCAAAAAAGGCTCTATTACCATTTTTAACAGAAGCTATTATGAAGAGGTATTGGTTGTAAAAGTCCATCCTGAGTGGTTATCGAGTCAACGCATATCTTTGCCGCTTAGCGATTCATTTTGGGATGAACGCTATCAAAGTATCAATGATTACGAGTCACATCTAAAAAAATCAAGAACTAAGATTATAAAATTCATGTTAGATGTTAGCCAAGAAGAACAACACAAAAGATTAATTCGCAGATACGAAACGCCTTCAAAAAAATGGAAATTCAGTACAGGAGATATCAAAGAAAGTAAGCGTTGGAAAGATTATCAATCTGCCTTTGATGAATTATTTAAGCAAACATCAACCACCGATAATCCTTGGCATGTCATCCCTGCCGATAACAAAATATTGATGCGAATTTTAGTTACTGAAATTTTAATTCATGAATTGCAAAAATTAAACCCTAGCTACCCTGAGTCAACAAGCTTCTCAGAGAAAGACTTGGTTCTAATTGACGAATTACTCACGGGGAAGATACTATTGTCTTAATCAGAAACAATAGTACCTCCTATGCAATTGTCATCAATGTATTGTGAAGTAAAGGTTTCTTACTAGATAGTAAGTAAACAGTTGTATTTTTTAATTGTATAAGATATATTAACCTACGATATAATTCGTTAACGATAAAAACTATTATGATAAACACACCAAAACCAACCAAAACTGAACTGGCAATACTCAATGTTATGTGGAGAATATCCCCAGCAACAGTAAGACAAATACACGAAGAACTGTGCACCAAAACTAGAACCAGTTACACAACCACCCTGAAAATGTTGCAAGTAATGTTTCAAAAAGAATTGGTATCAAGAGACTCAGCACAAAAAGCACATATCTATAAACCCGCGTTCTCCAAAGAACAAACACAAGCTCAAATTATTGATGATTTAAAAACTCGATTATTTGGCGGCTCAATCAGCTCTCTAGTTATGCAAGCATTGGGTTCAACCCACAAAGCAAGCGATGAAGAAATTAAACAAATCAGAGATTTCTTAAAAAACCTAGAAAAATGATAAAAGCTAATGATACAAGCTAATGATACAAGCAAATAATACAACTCAATAATCACAACCCAACAATACAACCCTATGGAATTTTTACTTTCAAATATTAGCAATATAGGCAACGCTTTAGGCTGGACCCTCATACATTTTTTGTGGCAAGGTCTCTTAATATTTATGAGTTACTGGGTAATCACCCGTTTAATCCTAAAAAACAAAATAAACCAACAGTATTGGGTAGGAATGTTTTTCATACTCATGTGTTTAATCGTACCCATACGAGAGTTTGTCGTTCAACTGCACCTGGTTGAGCATAACACCGATATTATCCAGTTCATTGGTAACAGCATCAGTGCTGAATACTCAAACGGAATTATTAACCCATTAGGATTAATGGTTCTTCTTATTCAAAAATTCATCCCCTATTTGGTGGTCTTGTGGCTGTGCTCTGTATTGTTAATCAGTGGACATTTGTTCCAATCTTGGTTTGCACTGTTAAGACTGAGTAAACAATCTTCAGCGAAACTTCCTGAAAATCTATTGATTAAATTACAAGAAGTATCAAAAAAATTAAAATTAAAAATTGATCCTCTTATAACCATCAGTGAAAAAATAACCATCCCTGCTACCTTTGGCTTTTTCAAACCCGTAATATTATTGCCTCTATCATTGATTTACAAACTTCCCCAAGAACAAATGGAAGCCATATTAATTCATGAAATTTGTCACATAAAGAGAGCTGATTTTTTGCACAACATTCTTCAGTTATTGGTTGAAACACTCTTTTTCTATCACCCTTTAACCAAGTGGCTTTCAAAAGACATCAGAAAGATAAGAGAACAATGTTGCGATGAAATGGTTTTAAAATTAAAAACCGACCCAATTGTCTATGCAAATGCCTTAACCAATATTGCATCAATCTACAACAAGAACAATAACAATGATACATCACACTTACAAATTGCAGCCAGTGATGGCGAGCTATTTGATCGAATTAAGTTCTTGATGCTAGACAAAAGAGCAAACTCTCCTTTGACCAACATTGCTCTAGGAATTACATTCTCATTCATTGCATTGATTGTTTTTAACAATATCACAACAGACAGTAATATTGCAGGAACTTCAGTCCAATCAAGTATAACTGAATCAATTGTACGCAGTAAAAATACCAGACCTCAATATTTAACACCCAATATTTATCAGCTAATTAATCAACAGAACAAAAAGCAATTTTCGGTTAATGAAATAGAATCAGTTAAAACAGATTCAGTTCAAGTAAATACTATCAATGTTACAAAACCTACAACTATCCTAACACATAGGGCTACTGGAGAATCAAAAGAAATAGAGGCACAACCTATTGCCTCAAATGCTTCTATTCTAGAACAAAAACCCAGTGAAATTATTAGCCCTGATGAAAACAATTTTGAAAACATCATCCAACCCCTCTCTGTCGTTGAAAACAAGGTCAATTTTCCGAAAATAATAAGAAAAACCAACCCTATTTACACCAGATTTGCTCGCTCTAGAGGAGTAGAAGGAACTGTAATATTAAGCTTTAATATTGATAAAAAAGGACGGGTAAAAAAGATTAATGTAGATAAAAGCTCGCCATTAAAACTACTTGATGGCAGTGCAAAAACAGCGTTACGCAAGTGGAGATTTGATCCCAACTCAATCAACGTTAGCAACATTAACAACCGTTACCAGCAAATTTTCAGCTTCAACTTGAACGAATCTGATCAATGTGTGACTGGCATGATTGGTACAAGACTGTCAACAGGGCATGTTTGCCAAGATTTATAAATCCCGAAAATCTTGTTATAAAACACGACAATAGTACATGCTCTAAGCGTGTCTAGCTCATCTGAAAAACAACTTATCACCAGCCAGGTGACTATATATATTTTCTATTCACTATATTACTTATCAAGTGATTACACTCTAATTCACGTTTCTATATTGGGATTTGGGAAACCCAACAACATGTGTTACACTGATTTATTTAAAATAAGACTTAAAACAAGACTACAATGAATTCAATAGAAATATTACATACCCACAGTTATGACAAAGAAAGCGCCCTTCAAAGAGCTGAGCAGATGTTAGAAGACTTGGCTAATGACTATGGTTTAGAAATTCAGTCACATGGGGATGGTTGTATTGATTTTAAAGGGTCTGGCATATCTGGTTCGGTGAATATCGACCACAATGAAATTCACTTTAATGCAAAACTAAGTTTTTTAATGGCAGCAATGAAACCTATAATTTCCAGTGCAATAGAACAAAAGCTCAAAGAAAATTTCGAATAGATTTCGCGTATATTTCGAATAGACTTCTCCCACGCATAAAAAAACCTTCAAAATAAGACCTTGAAGGTTTTGTAGTAGTTTACTCAAATTACGTAATTACTGATTAAGAATGCTTTTTAATTGATTCTACCAACTCGGAAGATGTTCTTTTAAAAATAGAAACAGATTCAACATGCGAGTATTTTAACTCCATGTCTTTATCCACCAAAAACACACCTCGCTTGGTACCAAACAAACCATAGCAATCATATTCTTTTGATACTTTGGCATCTGAGTCAGACAATAAAGTAAATGGCAAATCAAGCTTGGACTTAAAGGCTTTTTGTGATTTGAGGTCATTGGTACAAATACCTATCACTTCAACATCCAATTCATCAAAATCTTTGCTATTTTTGCTGTATTCAGTAAATTGATTGGTACATACTGGAGTGCCATCTCCAGGGTAGAACACCAATAAAACTTTGTTTTTAATTTTACTTGAAAGCTTAAATGGTTTTCCATTGTCTGCTACAAGAGAAAAATCCGGTACTTTTTTACCCACTTCTAAGGACATAATTTATCACTCAATGATTTCTTGAATGGAGTATTTTATAAGCATAGTATATAAATAGAAACTCATATCTAATTTTATTACAAATAAAGTGTCTATTTTTAAAAATAAAATAGAAATTATTTTATTTTATGCTATAGTTCGCATCCAGATTGTGACAGGGAATTTACATCTGAAAATTTGGAGAGGTGGCAGAGCGGCTGAATGCACTGGTCTTGAAAACCAGCAAGGGTTAATAGCCCTTCGAGGGTTCAAATCCCTCCCTCTCCGCCAAATTTTAAAAAACACCACCAATATATTTTTGGTGGTTTTTTTTGTCCAAAATTTTGTAAATTTAATTCAAAAAAAACCTTCTTATAAATAAGAAGGTTTAAATGGTTTGTTATGTTCTATTTATCATAGGTGACTAGGAAGAGAGAGAGAAATAAATAACCTAGGCAAAATCATAACTTGTGAATTAACACAGTTGATGGGTCGAACTCAATTCAATCCCAATCAAAATACAATGAAAAAATAATATCGCAAAATTTCATCATGTTTTCCTCTATCCTTAATCCCAGTATAGGAACTCTATGACTTGGAAAACGTGTGCATTCTAGCTAATTTAAATAATTTCACAAACGAGTTGTTTTTATCCTTCGGATAAGGTATATTAATGTGAACAATCCAACAAACTCATAATAAATGCGCAAATATCACAACATACCGCCGTTACGGGCATTAAAAGCATTTGAATCATCAGCACGGCACTTAAGTTTTACTAAGGCAGCTGCAGAATTATTTGTTACACAAGCAGCCATTAGTCATCAAATAAAATCTTTAGAAAGCAAAACGGGGGTAAAACTGTTTAACCGCTTCAATCGGTCGCTAAAACTTACCACTGAGGGACAAGTTTACCTTTTATCAATTCGCGAATCCCTAGAACAATTAGAGAAGTCATCAAGGTTATTGGTTAAGAGAAATTCTAAAGATTTACTGAACATTTCTTTGTGGCCATCATTTGCCACCAAGTGGATGGCAAAAAGAATTTGGAAATTTCAAGATAAATACAAAGATATTGATGTCAGTGTTTCTGCATTTGAATGGATGTTCGACTCAAAAAAAGAGAATATTGATGTCTCAATCCGTTATGGCAGAGGTGACTGGGAAGATGTATATTGCGAACTACTCATGGAAGAACGTGTTTTCCCGATTTGTAGCAGAGCGGTATATAAAACTCTGGATAAAAACCCTCACCCTTCAATCCTGTTAGAACACAGTTTAGTGCATGACGATTATTCTGTTGAAGATTGGGATATGTGGTTTGAAAAAGCAGGAATCACTTTATATGACCCCGTCATTGGCACACGATTTAGCCACACAGTCATGATGCTAGAATCTATTGAAAATGGCAAGGGTTTTGCATTGGGAAGAACTCCTTTGGTTATTGATGATCTGAATCGAAAATTGATATACGCACCATTTGATGTCAGTATTCCCAGTGAATACGCCTACTACTTTGTTTGTAAAAAAGGCATTGAAAACTCAAAGAAAATTGTTGAATTCAAGAAATGGATATTTAAAGAAGCCAAAAAAAGTATAAAATTAGCAGAAAAACTACTTAAACAGAGCCAAAATGAAGTTGATTAATTCACCAATGTCGCATACGAATGCTACAATAACCAATATTGTTAAAAGCCAATTACGAAGAAAATCATGAAAAACACTATCATTATAATCGCATTAATTTCTTTTGCATTCTGCACTCATGCCGAAGTACTAATCATCGAAAGAATAAATAACACCCAAAATATAGAGGTGCCAACCAAAGGTATGTCTATGAACCAAGTCACTCAACAATTTGGAAAACCTGATGTTACAAATGAAGCCGTAGGAGAGCCACCTATATCAAAATGGAAGTATGATGATTTTACTGTATATTTTGAACGCACTTGGGTCATCAGTTCCGTTATTAATAAAGCCAGTGCCAATGAAATAGGCCCAAAGAAAATAACGCAACAATAAATCACCCCTCCTATCGACTACTATCCTGACACATAGGGATGATGAACAGTTCAAAACATCATATCTAAATGAAAAACCACTTCCGCAATAAAGAAACTAACTCCTCATGTTATAATCCAACTTTTAAAAGTCATAACCTATGCCCATGTTGCTACTCCCTAAAACAGTCAAAATCGTAGATGTTTCACCGCGCGACGGGTTACAGAATGAAAAGCAAACCATTGATTTAGCCACTAAACTTGAGTTAATAGAACGTTTAGTACAATCCGGCATTAAGAATATCGAAGTTACAGGTTTTGTTAGCCCCAAGTGGATACCACAATTGGCTGATTCTTCGAAATTAAGCGAAAAACTTATTAGACATGCGGGAGTAACCTATTCTGCTCTTGTGCCTAATCTTCAAGGTTTGGAGTTAGCCATTGCTGGGAATATTAAAGAAGTTGCGGTTTTTACCGCCGCTTCTGAAAGTTTTACAAAAAAAAATATTAATTGTACAATTGATGAGTCTCTAAATAGATTTAAACCAGTGATTGAACTGGCGCAGCAAAATAATATCAAGGTTAGGGGTTATGTTTCTTGTGTGTTGGGCTGCCCTTATGAGGGCCAAGTAAGCCAGCAAAAGGTCGCCCAAGTTACAGAACATTTGTTTAACTTAGGTTGTTATGAAGTATCTTTGGGCGATACTATCGGCACAGGTATTCCAATAGCCGCTAAAAGGATGTTACAAGCTTGTATGAATATTGCACCCATAGAAAAACTTGCCTTGCACTTTCACAATACCTACGGACAAGCACTTGCCAATATTTATGCATGTTTAGAGTTGGGGGCGAGTATTATTGATGCCTCAGTTGCTGGGCTTGGTGGCTGTCCTTATGCAAAAGGTGCCAGTGGAAATATTGCTACAGAAGATGTGATTTATATGTTGAATGGCATGGGCATTGAAACAGGGGTTGACCTTACTCAATTGATAGAAACTGGCAATTGGATAAGCCAACAACTGAGCAAACCTAATCTTTCACAAGTAGGAAACGCACTGAAAAATGACTAAAAAATCTGGATTATTTATATTTCTTCTTTTAATAGTTTTTTTATTGGTCTATTTTGTAATCAAAGATGGATATGACGAAAAGCAGATAACAACCTGCATCGAAGAAATATTAATTTCTCAACAAATAAGCAGTATTCAGGCGACAACCAAAAATCGTGGGCAAAAACCTGTTCTTACAGGTAAGCTCACACAAGAGGTAAAATTCAAATTATTAAACAGCATCAACAATCGATGCCATGTTATTGAAATTCAAGATTTTATTGAAGTTATAGAGCCTCCAATATCCATAAAGGCATCACTGAATTTTAAAATTGATCATGTCAATAATATCATCTACATTTCTGGTCTAGTCATGAATCAGCAACAAGTAGATAACATTTTGCACAGTTTTACAACCGCTATCAAAGACAACTTCCCTGTGTCTGAAGTAGATTGGACGCTTTCACCTAATATTTTGATTGACGAAAATGTACAGGCAGTCAATTTTTCAATTTATATCACATTGCTTTTCACGGCAATTGACACGATTAAACTCACCGACATCACTATCGAAAACAAACAATTCATCTTGAAAGGTCTGATTCGTGATAAAATTCGTGAAAAAGAAACGTTATCAAAAATAAGACAACTTTTTGATTCCGAGTACCAAATTATCAATCAGCTAGAATTGGTGGTTCAATTCAAGCCCGATATCCAAGACATAGAATTTGAGCCGTTCTCCCCGCCCCTATTTGAAAAGCCTAGGAATAATCCGAAAAATCCCTGAGGTTAATTATTGAAAAGACCGCAACTCTCCTTTTAATAAACCTTGGCGCAAATAATTAATTTTTTTAAGGACATTGAAATACTCATCGGTCAAATTTTCTTTCGTGAAGCTTAGCAACACCAACTGTCGTTGATAAAATTTAATTTGAGAGTTGACATCGACATTGATAATTGATTTGCGTTCTCTTATTCTTTTCGCATGGGATTGAGAGTTACTCATTGGTAGGGCCTTTTAGTAGTGGGTAAGACACTATTGTAACGTTATTTAATAATAAATTCTGTGAGCTATTTCAAAATTTACTGTTAATTTTACAACAAACATTCATTTTTCATTGATATCAGCGGCTACAACCACTGCATTAAATCATATAATCCAGCTGTAAATTCAACGCTAAGACGGCTAAAACTATAGGTTTTTGAGGGAAAACCTGTTATTTTCCGTTTTAGATTACATAAAAGTGTTGTTGTTGGGTTAAAATGCGCTTGCTGGTAAAACAACAGCTAATATTTATGTTTACACAATTATGATGTTCCATTCGTTACATTCTATTTTTAAGTTTTTCGTAAGTAATTCTGCACAAGTTTCAGCACCACACAACTGAGTGAAATTTCACTGGGTTAAAATTTAAAAATTTATATTGGAGATATTCAATGAGTAAGACTACTGGAAAAGTAAAATGGTTTGATGAGAAGAAAGGTTTCGGTTTCATCGAACGTGACGGCGGAAGTGATGTATTTGTACATTTCAAAGCCATAACTAGCGAAGGATTCAAGACTTTGTCTGACGGACAAGCTGTAGAATTTGACGTCGAAGATGGCCAGAAAGGTCCTCAAGCTGCAAACGTAAACGTTATCTAATTTTTACCGTTAAAACAGATTCAAAAGGGCAACTTAGGTTGTCCTTTTTTTTGTCTTGAAAAAGTGGTATCATAGACAGTGCTTGACCCAATCAATCAAAAAGTAAAGAATGAAAATATTTAAATCAATTTTGCCTCTGCTGATTGTTACTTTCACAGCATTTTATGCTCGACAATATTATGCCGCCCTCCCTACTTCATTGATTGATGCCCTTCAATATCTGCCAGTATTATTAATTGTTTTTATTGCAGCATTATCATTACACTTTAATCAAAGTAGATTGTTTTTATATCTTATCATTCTATCTAGCCTATATTTTATTTTAGAACACTATGTTTTAGATGAAGCATTTAAGTTCAATATTTTTACAACAATGGCACCCCTAATATTATTGTTAACAATACTTATTAGACAACAAGGTGTATTTACAATCCATGCCTTGCCTGTTTACTTGTTGTTTGTGTTGACACTGCTTTTTTCTTTGTGGTTAATGCGAGAAAAACCCGATTGGGCTGTGCATTATTTATCAAGTCAATGGTTGCCTGTACAATATTTTGATTGGACGCAGATTTCACAGACCAACATAGGCATATTTGTCATTGTATTTATCAGTGTAATCGCATTGATATCAATCAGGCAAGATCATTTGACAGCCACAGGGCTTGGAATACTTATTGTTTTGTATATTGCTATGAGCTATAAACCCCAGGGCAATGATTTAACTTTACTCATTTGCTCTGGCTTATTGTTGTGTTTGATAACTGTTTTACAAGAATCATGGAAAATGGCCTATTTAGATGAGTTGACCCAACTTCCTGGGCGACGAGCCATGCGTGAAAAAATGCAGAGCTTGATTGGTCTATATACATTGGCAATGGTTGATATAGACTTCTTTAAAAAATTCAATGACAGTTATGGGCATGAAACAGGAGATGATGCATTAAGAATGATCGCAGCTAAATTACAAAAGGTCACAGGCGGAGGTTCAGTGTATAGATATGGAGGCGAAGAATTTACCCTTATTTTTACCAACAAAAGTGTCGACCAGGTAAAAGATCATTTAGAAAAACTAAGAGCAGATATTGCCAACTCTCCGTTTGTTGTCAATCGCAGAACCAACCAAAGAAAAAATAAGTCTGTCAAGATTACCGTATCAATAGGAGTAGCTGATTCCATTGGTATCAGTTCCACGGAAGAGACTTTAAAAAAAGCCGACAAAGCTTTATATAAAGCCAAGAAAAAAGGCCGAAACTGTATTGTTGGTTAATTTTTAAAAATTCATTGGTAACTTTAAAAAATCAACGTTTTTTTATCCTTTTCAACTATCCTGACACATAAGGATAGCTAACCCGCGTATTTTGATGATGGTGTTACAAGTATAGTAATCAGGTGTTTATTTATAAATCCTATTTAAAACTGTGATTTTGCTGCCCAAGAAGAAACTTTTTGATCTGATAATTATCACTCATTTCTATAGCTTTGGCATAGTATTCTTTGGCCTCTTGTTGTTTTCCTGATTTAACTAACAAGTCCGCTTTTACTGCGTAAAAAGGTTGGTAGTTATCAAGAGAATTTTCTAGTTTATTAAGTTCTATTAGGACTTCTGAGGCAGGCCTTATATTGGCAAATGCGGCAAAGCGATTGAGTTGAATAATGTCGGATGGATTGATTTTTAATAGTTCATCATATACCAAGACTATTTCAAGCCAATTAGTAGACTCATAGTCTTGGGACTCTGCATGGATAGCACTGATAGCGGCTTGTAGTTGAAAGCTGCCGATTTGTTTTTGTTGAAGGGCTGATTGAATAAGTTGTGTGCCTTGTATTATTTGTTGATGATTCCACAGGCCTCTGTCTTGATTTTCTAGTGCAACAAATTTTCCTTGATGATTGTATCTGGTTTTTTTCCTAGAATCATGCAACAACAATGATAATAAGCCTTTAATTTCAGCT
>CAZLZZ010000028.1:26579-27415 GCA_964564165.1 uncultured Alcanivoracaceae bacterium
AAACTTTAAGAGAATTGTAGCCAACCTAATGGCTTCTTTACACAAGGTTTTTCTGATAACAACATCGCCATAGGATGAGTAATAGCCTTCATTAAATATTAAATATAAGACAGTTAACACTGTATCTAATCGTTGATTAAATTCTTTTTTTTCTGGAACAATAAAAGGAATACCCGCTTTTTTTATTTTCCTTTTACCCCGTACCAAGCGTTGTGCCATGGTTTGTTTAGTGACTAAAAAGGCTTTGGCAATTTCTTGCGTTGTAAGCCCTCCTAACATTCTCAATGTAAATGCCACTGCAACAGATGAATCCAATGCCGGATGACAACAAGTGAAAATTAAACGCAACCTTTCATCTGGAACAGTGTAATCATTTTCTAAAGTTTCTGTTTCGAAATTTAATTCTAACAGTTCTTGGGATTGTTGTTTTTTTTGATGAAGTTTTTTGCGCGACGAATTTTGTCTAATGCTTTGTGTTTAGCAGTGTTAAACAACCAACCTTGAGGGTTGTTGGGAATACCATTTTTTTGCCAATGAATTAATGCCGATTCCAACGCATCTTGCATGGCATCTTCTAGCAAGTCGATGTCTTTAAGATAATTAGCCAATAGTGCAACAATTTTACCCCAGTCTTTTTTTACAATGTGATTAAATTCTTGCACTTAACTTGTCAATTTACTGTCGGTTAATATTCCATTAATGGGCGAACTTCGATACGACCATATTTAATGGAGGGTATCATCGCTGCATATTTCAACGCTTGATCCAAGTTTTCACAATCGAACAGATAGTATCCACCTAATTGTTCTTTGGTTTCTGTAAAAGGGCCATCGATG
>CAZLZZ010000029.1:0-6858 GCA_964564165.1 uncultured Alcanivoracaceae bacterium
TTGAAATATCACTTTAATATCAATGTGTTATGTGTTTTCGGTCAAGCACTAACTATAAGCAATGTTCGTGGTAGTGTTACTATTGATGATGGTTCTGGAAAAATCGCCATGAACAATATCGATGGCGATGTCACCATTGATGATGGGTCTGGTGGAATTACCATTGTTCAGGTAACAGGCAATGTTAGAGTCGACGACGGTTCTGGTTCAATCAATGTAGAAAATATGGAAGGCAGTTTCACGCTTATAGATGGTGGTAGTGGCAGTGTACATGTCAATGGAAAAAAATGGCACAATGATTGAATTAAACTTAACTAAAGCTATGTTAAACTAAAAGAAAAAGCCTTGACACCATTCAGTCAAGGCTTTGAAATAAAATCAACCATTTAACCTTACGCTTGCGGAGGCAGTCCGCCATCAACACCGGGTGATTTGTCTTTACCACCAAATTTAGAACCAATCCAGCCTGCGGCTTTGTCTTTCATTTCACGAAATTTCTTAGAACCTTTTTCGAGCTTTGCTTCCCATTCAGGGTCGGCTACTTGACCTTCTGTGACCTTGAAAAATACTTGCATCAAAGCAGTCATGGCAAATGGGTCAATCAATGCAGCTTTGATGCTGATTGATGCAACCACGGCAATCATTAAAGGCATATAACCCAAGTCATAATTGCCCATTTGCAACATGGCAGCTATTGGGCCAAATGAAATTATAACCACTAAGAGTGTTAATACCCAGCTAATTAAAGTGACAAATACAGCATTCTTTAAGAATTTTTTATAGTTTTGCGCATAGAGTACAACCGCTGTTTTTGAGCCTTCCCATGGGTTGTCAATTTCGTTTTTAATATTATAAGCCAGAATAATTTCATCAACATAAGTCATTGAGTTTCTGATCACAGCATTGATAAAACTAACAATAGGTTTTGGAATAAAGGGCAGAAAGGTCATGATTCCTGAGAACAATCGAGTAATAAACTTCACCACACCCTTGATGATTTGATCAACTGCAAATAATACTGAGGCTTCTTTAAAGCGTTCTTTAACAATACTTTGGGCATAAGCTATCTGTCCTTTGCCAGAAGGAATTTCCTCTCCATCAAGGTGTTTAAGGATAACCGCTATATGCCCAGCTTTAACTATATAAAGCAAGTATTCCCGAACATAATAGAGTACACCAGAAACGATAGCAAAGCCGCCAAACATACCATACATTAGTCCGGTTGCTGAGCCATCTTCACCGCCAGCAACACTGCCCACCGACCATCCAATGCCTGCACCAGTGCCTGTGCCGATGATATAGCCAATGGTGATTCCGAAATAAATCAGAAACCTAAATAGCATGAATTCTTTGGTTTTCCAAAGTGCTGAAAATACTTCTTTGATTTTAAAATCTAACATAGTTTGTTTTAAAAGGGGTCAGTACCCTTTAACTCCATTTTGTTATTTCAAGCAAGCAGCTTGGTATTAAAGGGTACTGACCCCTTTTAAAAAACAGGCCTTATGCCCACAGCAGTTTTTAACTTCTTTAAAAAAGGCACAGAAAACTCACGGGCTTTCTGTGCGCCTTTTAACAATTCTTCTTCAATCAGTTTTGGTTGTAACATCAATTCATTGTATCTTTCTCTGGGTTCTGCTAACTCAGCATTGATTAACTCAAATAACTCTTGTTTGGCAGCACCCCAAGCAATGCCATCGGCAAAGGATTGTTTGAAAACATCGGTTTGTTGTTTTGTTGCAAACGCTTTGTAGATATTAAATACAAATGAATCGGTAGGATCTTTGGGTTCGCCAGGTTCCAGCATATTGGTCTTGATTTTCATGATATGCTTGCGTAGTTTCTTTTCAGGCAACCACAATGGTATGGTGTTGTTGTAACTTTTACTCATCTTACGACCATCAAGTCCAGGTAAAACAGCTTGGTCTTGTGCCACGATGGTTTGTGGCATCACAAAATGTTCACCAAAATGGTGATTGTATCGAGCAGCAATGTCTCTGGCCATTTCTAAGTGTTGGGTTTGATCTTTGCCCACAGGTACTTCGTCTGCATTGAACATCAAAATATCAGCTGTCATTAAAACAGGATAAGAAAACAAGCCCATGGTTATGCCTTTATCTGGATCATTGGCTTCTGTTTCCCTATTGTTTGTAACGTTCTCAGCAACCAATGCCTTATAAGCATGTGAGCGATTCATCAAACCTTTTGAACACATGCAAGTCAATAACCAAGTGAGTTCAGGTATTTCAGGGATATCAGATTGGCGATAGAACATGGTTTTGTCCGTGTCCAATCCCAAAGCCAACCAAGTGGCAGCAATTTCTTTGGTAGACTGGGCAATTTTGTCTGGCTCCCAGCATTTAATTAGGGCATGTAGGTCAGCCAAAAAGAAGTAACTGTCATAGTCCGATGATTTGCTTTTAGCGATAGCAGGTTTTATAGCGCCCACATAATTACCCAAATGTGGTGAGCCCGTGGTTGTGATACCTGTTAAAACGGTTGTCATTTATGGTAGTCCAATTGTGTATAAAAGTAAATCATAAGCATTGTTAAGTCATTTATCAATAAAATTTATCAATAAAGGTATGCTTGTCTATGTATACGCCTTTTATGCTAAAAAGGTGTCATGCTAAGGGAAATAAAGGGAAATAAATTTTAAAGAAAAGATTTTTGGAATGAAAACACTGTAGCAAAAAAAAGGATGTAACAGTAAATTACATCCCTTTTTTGATTCTAAATTAAAAGACTTTACAACTGACAAGCTCCTGAGGAATCAACAGGCCCTGTGGTTAATCTTTGTAACTCGTATGAGCCTGAACCATAGGTTGAATCCAATGAGGTGAAGGTGACAGTTGCACTGTTGCAATTGTTAAATTTAATACTCAATTGACCCCAGGCTGTGCGAATCACATCATCGGAATTAAAGTTTGTTCCAAAACCAGTGCCTTGGGTTATTGCCATGTCCGCTAAAATGGTATCAGCGATAATTGGACCTGTGCCAACTAACCAAGCTTGATTTTCAGAACCATCGGCATTGTAGGTATACCACGTGACAACTGCTCGTGCTTCTGAAGAGTTAGGATCGCTAGTAACATCAATCAGAAAACCTTCTCCGGAACGGTCCGGGTCAAACCAAGTGCCGCTGAATGAACCATCAATTAAACGAGAAATAGCAATTTCTGCGACTAGATAACCTTCGATACTAAAGTCTGCTCTGACTTGATCGAATGAAAACCCAGGAGGATTAGTGCCACCCAAGAAGATCTGAGGCATTCCATCAGGGTTACCAACAGAGCCGTTAAAACCCATGTGATTGCTGACATTTTCCATGGTTGTATTGCCTGTATTTGGAGCAGATTGATTAAAGAAAGGCGCATCGGACTCGGTGTTTTCCTCAGTACCAGCATCCCTGACTTGAGACCCGTGAATTAAAAATGACTGACCACCCGTAAAGTTACCATCATTGTCAAAAATTTGGTGACGTTTAGGATCTCCATTGGCAATAAAAGCATCATTTGATGGCAAAACCATAGAAGCATAGGAGAAATATTTATTGACCATAGGGTCAAGGTCGAAAACTTGCATACTAGACAAACCTGGGTCAAACAACGGTGCACCAGCAAAACCTTCAGGGTTGGTAATCACTGCATCTAACCCCATCCCGAATTCAGCAAATTCAGCGGACAAACCCGCGGTGTTTCCATCTTCTGCTATCTGTTCTAAACCTGCACTAGCAGGAGAACCCAGATCGTAGGTATCAAAGTTTCCATCATGAAATGCTACCCAGAAAGGGGTTAGGAATGTGCCATCTGCCATGGCGTTATTTTTAATCGCAACTCTAACAGCTGTACTATTTTGAGAGACTGTAATACGCATAATGGGGTAGTTTGAAGTGGTAAAATCTCCAAGCACCGGGTCAATTACGTCACCGGATGCTACTGTGCCTCCAAGTATGTTCACGGGCATAGCATTGGGATTTCCCATTGAGCCATTAAATCCAAGATGCACAGAAATACTTTCTGATGTCATATTTCCTGTGTTTCCAGCTGATTGGTTAAGAAAAGCCGCATCTAATTCTGTATTTTCTTCGGTACCTGCATCACGAACTTGTGATCCATAAACAGTAAAAGTAAACGGGCCAACAAAATTTCCCTCGCCATCAAATAATTGATGTGCCATGGGATTAGCATTGGCGACAAAAGCATCATTGGAAGGGATGATCATAGTGGCGTAGCTTAAATACCTTTGTGTGCTTTGATCAAGATCAAACACCATGGTAGATGAACTGCCCGGTTCAAAAACAGGCGCGCCTGCAAACCCTTCTGGGTTCAAAATAACCCCATCTTGCCCTGTTGTAGATGAAGCAAAAATAGCTCTCAACTCGCTCACATCGCCATCTTCTGCTATTCTTTCGATGCCCAATGATGCTGGAGATCCAGTATCATAACTGTCAAAACTGCCATCATGAAAACCAACCCATAAAGGCGTGGCAAATACCCCGCCAGTGGCTGTTAATAGTTCTACTTTGACCTTGATTTCTGTTGCCTGAACTGCAAAAGTTGCTGCAATTGCTACAGGAATAACTAACCTTTTAAAAATATTCATATATACCTCATTTTATGTGTGAGGTTATTTAACCAAATATTTATCACATAACTGTCATGTAAAAATCACGATTCCATAACAAAATATCAGAGTTGAGTTATATTATGGTGTTTTTTTTGATAACCCGTATGTTTTATAGAACAATGGAGTTTACAGAAACAATGGCATATCTAGAAAAATGTTTAAGATAGAAATCCTTATGAGGGTTTGAAGAATTAACAGAAATCAACATGAACAAATCAAAGGAGTTGCACATACTGACTCGAATTCAGCACGATATATTCTAAAAACAGTTATACGTATTTGTAAAATATAAGATTGAATTTAATTATAATGTCATCATATATTATTACAAATGAATCTTATAAATACTTTATACCAATGAACAACGCCAACAAATTCATTACAATTGTTATTGTCGCAATTTTTTTTTCAATACAAAACTGATGAAAAACAGTGGGCAAATAAAGCACCTTACAGCGAAGTTGCTGCTGAAAAAGAAGTCAAGGCAATAAAAAAGCCAAACCAATAATTGTTGAAGAAGATATCCCTCAAATAGAATTAGAGGAAAATGCATTAGAACTCGAAAAATCCAATCACTTAACTTATCTTGATATTTATAAAAAATACAATCTTGCCATAGATTGTTATGGAATTTATATGGATGAAGATTCTAAGCATGATCAAACATTTCATATTGATGAGTTTGTTAAGCAAATTAAATACCGTTCAAATCACACAATCAGGATATAAATAAAATAATCAGTTATTTTCGGTCAATGTCAGGCGCTAACTAAGTTAATAGGGTCTAAATGAGATTTGGACTATCAATTAACAATATCCTGCACGATCAATTGTAAGCTCCTACGCCCTCGAAATTCATTAATATCCAAGCGATAGGTGATTTGATTTTTGCCACCATCGGGTTTGAATAATTTAGGATGAATGCCAAAGGCAATAGCGCCGATTCTTTTGCTGAAATCTAGGGTTTGTAGGGTCAGTTTGGTGTGGCCTGTGCCGACTTCTTTTTTGTCGATTATGTTAAACCATCCATCAAACAACGGGGCTGGGAAGTTTTGTCCCCATGGGCCGTGTTCTTGTAACTCTTCGGCGATTGCCAAACATAAATCTACTGAGTCCAGTTCGCCATCGGTATGAATGATGTGTTGACGCTGTTCTTCGGTGAGAGAATCTTTGACGATATGGTTGAATATTTCTCTAAATTGGGGGTAGTTCTCTTGATTGATGGACAATCCTGCTGCCATTGCGTGACCGCCAAATTTGTGCATAAGATCAGGGTGCTTGGTTTCTATCTGTACTAGAGCATCACGAATATGAAAACCTGTGATACTGCGTGCTGAACCTTTGAGTATATCAGATTCATCATTTTCAGGGGCAAAGGCAATCACCGGACGGTTGGTCTTTTCCTTGATTTTGGAAGCCAGCAAGCCAACCACGCCTTGGTGCCAATCTTTGTGGTACAGGCAAATGCCATCGGGCAGTTTCTGTATTTTATCTAACTCATTGACCACGCTATCGGCAAGTCTTTGCATGTCTTTTTGAATTTCTTTGCGTTGTTGGTTGATGTTGTCTAATTCTTGGGCAAGTTGATAAGCCTTGTTGTCATCATCTGTGGTTAATAGTTCTATGCCGATGCTCATATCTTCAAGCCGACCCGCAGCATTTAATCGTGGCGCAATAACAAATCCGAAGGTATCGGTATTGGTTTTGTTGAGTTCTTTTCCTGCAATTTTCATTAAGGCTTTTATGCCTGCCACCGTGTATCCTGCCTTGATGCGTTTGATGCCTTCGGTCACCAGAATGCGGTTATTGTCATCGAGTCCAACCATGTCAGCAACAGTGCCCAAGGCAACAATGTCCAGCCATTGGGCAAGATTGGGTACTGGGATGTTTTTTTCGACAAACCAATCCAAATCATTTAATTGGCTGCGAATTTCTGCCAGTAAATAAAATACTACACCCACGCCGGCTAAGTTTTTACTGGGGAATTGGTCACCGTTTAAATTGGGATTAACAATTGCATCGGCACTGGGTAGCACCTCTGCAGGCAAATGGTGGTCGGTAATTATGACTTGCATACCTGCATCTATGGCTGTTTGTGTGCCTTTGATGGATGAGATGCCATTGTCAACGGTGATGATCAAGTCAGTTTGCATTTTTTGTAAAATGGGTATGAGTTGTGTGCTTAAGCCATAACCAAAATCAAAGCGGTTAGGTACCAAATAATCAATATTG
>CAZLZZ010000029.1:6868-27331 GCA_964564165.1 uncultured Alcanivoracaceae bacterium
CCAAAAGCTTTGATGGCCCGCAAACACAATGCGGTTGCTGTGGCACCATCTGCGTCAAAATCACCGACGATGACTATTTTTTTATCCTCGTTAATCGCGTCTATTACTATGGAAGCGGCAGTTTTTATTCCGGACAGTTGTTTTGCCGTATGAAGGTTGGCAAGTTTGTATTGAATTTGTTCAAGTTGTGTAATTCCACGACTTAAATAAAGTCTTTGGATTAAAGGGGAGAATCCCGTTTGTTCAAATGGATTTAAATCTGGAACTTCTCTTCTTTTTATTTTAACCATCGCAATTTTAATTTCCGCATCAGTTTTAGTAATACCCAAATCCCGATATAGAAAATCCGATGCTA
Organism: uncultured Alcanivoracaceae bacterium; assembly: GCA_964564165.1. GTDB lineage: Bacteria > Pseudomonadota > Gammaproteobacteria > Xanthomonadales > Marinicellaceae > NORP309. Next base: position 7,224 of record CAZLZZ010000029.1, read on the forward strand.
GCACAAGTCCTTGATATACCTAGAAAGCCCATAAAAAGCCTCATCACCATTAAGGTGGCTACGGTTTTTATGACTTTTCTATGCACATCAATTACTTGCACTATCAAACGCATTTCTATATCGAGATTAGGGTAATATAGGTTCTATTTTTTTGCAATAAATAAAGAATAACTAACTGCAACTTGCCAAATAATAAAGCCAAGAGCATTGATAAAAACGTGGCTTGAATTTATTGTGATTGAGAAGATGTAACCTGCGATTAACCCCAGTGACATTAACCACATATAATTTAGTTTGTTAAGTTTTAGCGGAGCCAGTAGCTGAACGATAGCACCGATTAGAATCGCCCCCAAACCGCCTGATACGGTGACGCTAACTGCATAAGAAAAATCGAGAAAGAGACCATGATAACGGTTTACTACCAAATGCGCCATACCCACATAAATAACGATGCTGGCCAGTATCATTAATATACTTCTTAACCCGTTTATCTTTTTCTGCAAGGGAATTATGACTAACAAGGCAAATACTGCACCAATCAATACATCAATAATTGAAGCGCCAAAAATCGAGTGTTTTCCAAAACTTTCAAGATAGGAAAAGGGTATTATCATTGCCCCAGAAATTATAGCAAAAATAATGCTATTCAATAGTGAGAGGTTGTTTAATTTAATCATGGTAATATTGTACCACAGTTTGATATTCATGTTTTATAGAACGAAACTAAAAGTTATATTTATTTATAGCTATTATCGACGGTCTAAAAAACCGCATTTATCAAAATCCTGATATGAAACTGGCAAAATTAAGCCAATCTTTTGTGTTGTTGATTACCAAATTATTTGACTGTAAATGCTTTAAATTTAAACTTGATAAGTTTTAACATATACTCGCAACATTTGTAACCATCACAAATCAGGATTGGACTCTATATGATGAGTTTTAAATTTGACTATTCTCAATAAATCGTTTGTTATTTTGATTTGTTTGCGGTGAAGATTGGAGTCGCTTAGAAGGTTTGGTGAAAATATTAGAAGGTATTTAATTTTGGATCCAATGCTCAGGATAGGTGGGGACGCCTTGTTTTTTATTTGCGCCACATCTGAAATATACGAGCATTTTTTTTTGATTTTTCGCTGTGTACGATGTGCCGCTGTGCGATAATTTTTTTAATCTTTCTCTGTTGTACGATAAGATGGGGGTATCTTAATAGCGGCAGTTAAGTTTCAGGCAGTTTTAGTTATTTATATTCAACCCCAACAATATAATAGGTTACATCGCCGCCGGGGGTTTGTACATCAACTTCGTCGTCTAATTCTTTGCCGATTAATGCTCTTGCAATCGGTGATGAGATTGAGATTTGTCCTTGGTTAATATCGGCTTCTACATCGCCCACAATTTGATAGGTGACGGTTTTTTCATCGTCATCTTCTAAGGTTACGGTGGCTCCAAATACGACTTTGTTTCCCACGTTTAGGTTTAAAATATCTATAATTCGAGCATTGGAGATGGTGCCTTCTAGGTATTTGATGCGCGCTTCATTCATGCCGTGTTCTTCACGGGCTGCATGGTATTCGGCATTTTCTTTAAGGTCGCCGTGGGCACGGGCTTCGGCAACGGCTTCGATAATTCTTGGGCGTTCTTTGGTTTTTAATCGTTTCAATTCTTTGCTTAATCTTGCAGCACCTGCTGCAGTTAATGGAGCTAATGCCATTTTATATTCCTCTAATTTTTATAATCACTCAAATCGTTGGGACTTTGAGTAACAGTATTTGTTTGATTTTGTTGGTTTTATTCTTGGACAGAATTTGAACTGGATAGTTTATTGCATTTAACAGGATTTTGTCAACTATATGCGCAGTACTGTACAATTTTTATTATCCAAAAGCGTGTTAAATTAAGACAACAAACCCAAGGGCAAACAATAAAATAGATGCCCGTCTACTGAAATAGGTTGAATTTCATCGCCTCCATAGAAAACAATGCCAGTTGAAAATTTATCTTTGGTTGTTTCTGCCAGTTTAACCATGCCTTTAAGATCTTTACTTTTAATGGTTGATTTACCTTTAACTTCAATACCAATAATATTTCCATCACGATTTTCCAAGACCAAATCTACTTCTTTTTTGCGTAAATCTCGAAAATGATGAAATTCTATCGAGTTTTGTGCATAAGTCGCTTCTTTTAAGAGCTCGCAATATACAAAATTCTCAATCAGACCACCATACTTGCCATCTTTATGGATAAATAAATTTTCAGTATTCATATTCAGTAAATAGCTGGCTAAGCCCGTATCTATAAAATATACTTTTGCTGACTTAACCACTCGTAAGGCGGTATTAACATGATAAGATGGAATAATTTTGATAATGTACATAGCTTGCAATAATTCTACATACGATAAGACCGTTTTATTGTCTATTTGTAATTTTTTTGCCAAGGTATTGTAGTTGAGTAATTGCGCATTAAAACTTGCTAATAATTGCAATAATTTTCTTATCATCCTTAATTTAGATAATGAAATTTGTTTGTACTCTTGAATGTCTTTTTGAATACGTGCAGAAATATACGAATCAAACCAGTCACCACGGTAGTCCTCATCATGTGCAATTATTTCAGGATAGCCACCACGAATTATGTTTTGCAACACTTGTTTTTTTGTGGTTTTATTTTTCAGTGATTTAAATTCACCCGAAAATAATTGGTCAATTATGTTGTAATTCTTATTGTATAACTCGGCATTGGCAATCGGATAGAGGTTATAACGAACCATGCGACCTGCTAAAGATTCCGTTATCTTGTGCATTTGTAAAAAGTCAGCCGAACCTGTTAACAAAAACTGACCTGTTGCATTGTTATTATCCACTTTAATTTTGATATAGGCAATCAGCTCTGGTGCAAATTGTATTTCATCAATCACTAAAGGGTTTTGTGCATAGAAGTCTAAAAAACCAGCAGGATCATCAGTTGCCAATGACAAGGCAGTTGGCTCATCCAAGGTGATATACTGCATATCTAACTGTTTAGCCATGGTCTTAACAACTGTGGTTTTGCCTGATTGACGAGGTCCATTTAGCATAATAATGCGGAATTTAGTCAAGGCGTTACTGAGTTTTTTAATCATGTTACGTGTAATCATGCTGCGATATTAAAACACATATCCAATAATTACAAGCATAATATCCAATAATTACAAATGTAATATCCAATAATTACACTTGGAACATCCAAAAATTACGAGAATAGCTCAATAGATTCGTACATAAATTTGTTTCCACTATTCCTGTATAGTTGGTTTATGCAATTCATCAAGTGAATATATCTGTTGTTTATCTAGATATTTATACGCCTCTAAAGTAGCAGCGGCTCCGTAAATAGTGGTAGAGTAATTGATATTTTGCTGTAAAGCTTCGCGCCGTATTGAATATGAGTCCGAGATGGCTTGAGAGCCTTCGGTGGTGTTAATGATGAAGGCTATTTCTTTTGACTTGATTTTGTCAACAATATGTGGTCTGCCTTCGGTAACTTTATTAACACGTTCACAGTATAAACCATGACTTCTCAATAATTCGCAAGTGCCTCCTGTGGCAATCAAATCAAAGCCCATTTTTTGTAATATTTCAGCCAACGGTAACACTTCTTGCTTGTCTGCTTCGCGGACACTGATAAATGCCGTGCCTTGTAAAGGCATAGATGTGTCACTGGCTTGTTTAGACCGGGCGACTGCTGCACCAAAGGTTTTGCCAATACCCATGACTTCCCCGGTTGAGCGCATTTCTGGACCAAGAATTGGGTCAACTCCTGGAAACTTCAAGAAAGGGAATACGGGTTCTTTAATTGAAAAATGGTTGAGGGTTAGTCTTTCTTTGACATTTTGCTGTTCTAAGCTGATTCCTGCCATACATCTGGCAGCTATTTTTGCCAGAGGTATTCCAGTTGCTTTTGAAACAAAAGGCACGGTTCGTGATGCGCGTGGGTTTACTTCCAAAATGTAAATATCGTCGCCTTGAATGGCAAATTGGGTGTTCATCAAACCAATCACGCCGAGTTCTCTTGCCATTATTCCTGCTTGTCTACCCAATTCTTTCTGCACTTCAAGTGATAATGAAAAAGGCGGAATACAACACGATGAGTCGCCAGAATGTACGCCTGCTTGTTCGATGTGTTCCATGATGCCGCCAATAAAAATATCTTTTCCATCACAGATAATATCCACATCAACTTCGGTGGCGTGATCTAAAAATCTATCCAGTAAAATAGGTGAATCATTGGAGATTTTAACTGCCTCTAACATATAACGATTGAGTTCATTGTCATCGTGAACAATTTCCATGGCGCGACCACCCAAAACAAACGAAGGTCTAACCACCAAGGGGTAACCCACTTGATTGGCTAAATCAACCGCTTCCTCAACATTTTTGGCAATGCGATTGGGTGGTTGACGCAGTTTTAATTTATCCAACATGGCTTTAAACAATTCACGATCCTCCGCCATATCAATACATTCGGGTTGTGAACCGATAATTGGCACGCCCGCTGCTTTTAATCCACTGGCTAAATTCAACGGGGTTTGACCGCCATATTGAACAATTACGCCATCGGGTTTTTCAATATGTACAATTTCCATCACGTCTTCGTGCGTGAGCGATTCAAAATAGAGCCTGTCTGCTGTATCGTAATCGGTAGAAACGGTTTCTGGATTACAGTTCACCATGATGGTTTCAAAACCATCTTCTTTGAGTGCCAATGCAGCATGAACACAGCAGTAATCAAACTCGATGCCTTGTCCAATGCGGTTAGGACCGCCACCGAGAATCATGATTTTTTTATTGTTGGTTGGATTAGATTCGCAATATTGTTCATAAGTAGAATAAAAATAATCAGTGCTGGTATCAAATTCAGCAGCACAGGAGTCGACTCTTTTGTATACGGGACGAATATCTAAATCGTGTCTGATTTTGGTAAATTCTGCTTCTGGAATAGTTAATAATTCTGCCAATTTTGAATCAGAGAAACCCAATTTTTTCATGGCTAGTATTTGTTTGGCAGTTAAATCAGCCACATCGGTTTCAGCGAGTGCTTGCTCCACTTTAATGATGTGTTCAATTTGTCTTAAAAACCAAGGGTCAATGGCTGAAATTTTAAATAGTTTTTCCACGCTGTAACCCAATCTAAAGGCATCGCCAACATACAATAAACGATCAGAAGTGGGCTCGCGTAACTCTTTATTTAAATCGAAGCCTTCTTCAATGTGGTTTTGGTTTATTAATGAGTCAAGTCCGTTCAACCCTGTTTCTAGCCCGCGCAAAGCTTTCTGTAAGGACTCGCTAAAAGTACTGCCAATTGCCATCACTTCTCCCACAGACTTCATTTGTATTGTAAGGTGTTTGTCTGCTTTGGCGAATTTTTCAAAGGCAAAACGTGGAATTTTGGTTACCACATAATCAATACTGGGCTCAAATGAAGCTGGGGTTGCTCCGCCTGTGATTTCATTTTGTAACTCATCTAATGTATAGCCTACTGCCAGTTTGGCAGCGACTTTTGCAATCGGAAAACCGGTGGCTTTTGATGCCAGTGCCGATGAGCGTGAGACACGGGGATTCATTTCAATCACTACCACCCGACCATCTTCAGGATTGATTGAGAATTGAACATTCGAACCGCCAGTATCTACACCAATTTTACGCAATACTGCCAATGATGCATCTCGCAAAATTTGGTATTCCTTATCGGTGAGTGTTTGTGCGGGTGCGACGGTAATTGAGTCGCCTGTATGCACTCCCATTGGGTCGAGATTTTCAATTGAACATATAATGATACAGTTGTCATTTTTATCACGCACCACTTCCATTTCGTATTCTTTCCAACCTATCAAGGATTCGTCCAATAAAACCTCAGAAGTCGGTGACATATTTAAGCCGTTAGCAGTAATGTTTTCAAATTCTTCTAGATTGTATGCAATTCCACCACCTGTTCCACCCATGGTAAATGATGGGCGGATAATAACTGGATAGCCAATTTGTTTTTGTGCGATACGTGCTTCTTCGATATTGTGAACCATAATTGATACAGGAGAACTTAAACCAATTTCTGTCATTGCCTTTTTAAATAGTTCACGGTCTTCGGCCATATCAATGGCTTCACGTGTGGCTCCAATCATTTCTACATCGAATTTTTCTAACACGCCATGAGCCACCAAATCTAAAGAACAATTCAACGCAGTTTGTCCGCCCATTGTTGGTAACAGGGCATCTGGGCGTTCTTGCTCGATAATTTTAGCCACAGTTTGCCAGTTTATCGGCTCGATAAATATTCTATCGGCCGTTTCTGGGTCGGTCATGATGGTGGCAGGGTTGGAATTTACCAAGATAATTTTGTAGCCTTCGTCTTTTAAAGCTTTACAGGCTTGGGTGCCAGAATAATCAAACTCACAAGCTTGACCAATGACAATTGGTCCAGCACCTAAAACAAGAATGGTTCTTATATCAGTACGTTTAGGCATTATTGTTCTCCTGTGCTTTTTTGTCCTTCATAGCTGCGATAAATGGTAGGAAAATTTTCTTCGCATCATGCGGGCCAGGGCTTGCCTCGGGATGACCTTGGAAACCATAAGCACAACTGCCTGCAACACAATCGGTGCGTTTAATGCCTTGTACTGAATCATCAAATAAAGATTTGTGTGTCACCATTAAGTTGTCCGGGATATTGCTTTCATCTACGGCAAAGCCATGATTCTGCGAAGTGATCATCACCTCATTTGTGTCTAAATCTTGTACTGGGTGATTGGCACCATGGTGTCCAAATTTCATTTTGGTGGTTTTTGCACCACTTGCTAGGGCCAATATTTGGTGACCAAGACAGATGCCAAATAATGGAGTGCCTGATTGTATAATTTCTTTGGTCGCTTGGATGGCATAATCACAGGCCGCAGGATCACCTGGTCCATTGGATAAGAATACTCCATCTGGTTGCATAGCTAAAACTTCAGATGCGCTTGTATTGGCGGGAACAACGGTTATGTCACAGTTAAGAGTTGTCATTATCCGCAGTATATTGTGTTTGACACCATAGTCATAACACACTACTTTAAATGTTTTGTCGTTGTTTTCATTAAAATCATTGGCAGTTAAATCAAATTCTCCCTGTTGCCATTGATGTGGTTTTTTACAAGTGACTTTGATTGCCAAATCTAAATTTTCTAATCCTGCAAATTCATTGGCTTGTTCTATGGCTTGTTCTAGGGCATCAGAATTTTCAATATTTTGAGTCATAATGCAGGCTTTCATTGCTCCTTTGGTGCGCAATATTGTTGTTAGTTCGCGCGTGTCTAAACCTGCTATTGCGACAATTTTATTTTTAATTAAATACTGTTGTAAGGATTCTTGTGAGCGCCATGACGATGCCAGTTTGGGCAAGTCCTTAATAACCAATCCTTTCACATAAGTTTTCATTGATTCATTGTCGCTTGAGTTGCAACCCGTATTGCCAATATGTGGATAGGTTAGAGTGACTATTTGTTGTGCATATGAAGGATCAGATAAAATTTCTTGATAGCCTGACATGGCAGTATTGAAAACAATTTCTCCCACAGAATTTGCATCATATCCGATAGAGATACCATCGAAAATGGTTCCGTTTTCTAAAGCAAGGATGGCTTTTTTTTGTCCAGCAAAAAGAACTGAGTCTAATTTTGAATTGCTCATAAATATTTATAGTAGTTGATTTATGAGGTATATTCCCACCGAATTTAGTTGTGAAGATACCTCTTATTAATGAATAATTAACGATTCACGGCTGGAAAGGCATTTTAACTCAATAGCAGTTGCTAGTCTAAATAAATCATTATTTATAAATGAATATTTCTATCTGCCAAGATGTGATTCCAAGGGGTAGTGTCAAGGAATTGCCCAGTTTGGTTAAAACTTATGGTGCAAGCTGAGTTGAATCTGTCCTTTGCTCCAGTTGTCAGTAGTTTGATGCATATAACCGAATTGTGCTTTTATATTGTCTTTTGGTTTGTAGCCAATAGCGAGATAACTTCTGTTGCGGTCAAGAATTTTAACCCTGTTATTGTTACCGATGTCTCTTTCACCGTTAAGGAAAACTTCATTGTAAGCAGATAAGTAGATAGCTCCTTTGCCTAAAGTGGTTTGGTTCAATGGAATATTTAAAAACAAATTATATCTCCAACGCGTTCTAAAATCTTGATTATCCACATAGCGCTGCTCATATCTGAAACGATGAGTTAAATAGACTCTTTCACCTATTTTTTGCGGCAATAGTGCTTCTTGATATATGCGGTTTTCTTTTGTGGTTGCATTGCTGTCGCCATATGCACCAGAGGTAATATTAGCAACACCTAGGGTAAATTTAACTTTAGAATTTTTAGGGCTGTAGGTTAGTCCACCACGAATTAAAAGTTGTTCAAGATCTCCTATTGTATCCCAGTTTCTATATTGAACATCCCCTTGGAGTCCAAATGAATCTTGTTTTAAGTCAGTGTTCCAAAAGTACATGTACCACGCACCTGTGGCACTTTCATTAATCTGGCTTTTGCTGTTGAAGCTCAATAAATTGCCTAGCAAAACCAGCGCCAGTATCGTTAATTTTTGCATAAGTTATCTTTGTGTTTTTGTGTGCGAAGTATTTTATTTAGATTGAATCATGTTTGCAACATAATTATATTTTATGGTTAAAAATTGCAAAACATTTGCAATCCTTTATAACCCTTACAATCAAGATTTCTCTAATCTGCCATTTTATGTTTATTGTTGTTATATAAATGTCTGCTCTCTGGGGAAATTGTTCCATTACAGTTTCACAAATTTCAAAAATACCGTATAATTTTTCTGTTTCTAGCAAGAATGATGTTATCATATTTTACAATGATTTATACATTCAAAAAATTTTCCTTAGACAGCCAGTCAAGAGAGTTGTCATATCGTCAAGAGTTGCTTCCTCTAACAAAACAATTGTTTGATTTGTTGTTTTTGTTTGTGAGCAACCCTCAAAAAGTTTTTTCCAAAGATGATATTATTGATCAAGTTTGGGAAGGCAAATACGTGACCGAAAATTCAATAGATAAAAGCGTATCTAAGTTGCGGAAAATATTGAGCAGGCACAGCCAGGACACGTACATCAAAACGGCTTATGGCGAGGGATTTATATTTGTCGCAGAAGTGATAAAGCAGGAAAAACAAGCGACTCAAGTCAAGCGAACTAACAAAGTTAGGATTCTTCCATATTTGGGAGTAATTGCATTTGTATTGTTGCTAGCAGTATTCTTTTTTAATAAGAGCAATAAAGTTCAAGGCAGTGCGGACAATCCTTTGTTGCTAATATTGTCTTCAGAAGAAGCCACGGAAAACAGTTCATGGTTGCATCAGTCAGGTGTTGATTACATTGACCAAATACTGGGTTTGACTGATGCAGTTCGGTTAAAAGATTATACAAAAAAGCCCAAGTACCAAAATCGGCAACAGTACATTAATAATCAATGGAAAATTTCTCCACAACTAAAGGTGGTAACGACAAAAGTATCTCAGCAGGAGGGCTTGTATACGGTCGACCTCAATATTGTTGATAAATTGGCGAATATTAAAACCCAAACCTTTTCCCGTCAAAATTTGAGTTTAGCCATAAGGGATGCCAGTAAATGGTTGGCTTATGCAGTAAACGGAGAAGGTGCGATAGAAAAGATTGATTCTCTTATCCCAAATAATTCCTACTTAGTAGAGCTTTATATGCATGGGCTTGCCAGCTTTGGGAAAGGTGAGGCGGACAAAGCTGAAAACTATTTTGAATTGTGTTTGCAGGAAAAGCCTGATTTTCACCTGGCAAAACTAGAATTGGCTCGGGTCAAAACTTCATTAGGTAAAATGGCGCAAGGTTTAGCATTGCTTGATACGCTTGACGGTGTTGTTTTTGATCCACAGCTTGATATAGAAGTGCAAAGTGTTAGGGGTTTAATCTTTAATATTCAGGGCAAAGATGAAAAAAACCGAGGCCTGTATTTATCGGTATTAGAAAAATACAACGACAAAGATTATGCTCAACTAAACCAAATTAAGTATAACCTAAGTTTTACCTATACTAAATTAACAGAGTTTGAAAAAGCCTTGGTTTTGTTAACTGAATTAGAAGCAAGTATTGATGAATCTATTGAGCCGGTTTTTTTGGCCCATGTGACTCAAAAGAAAGCCAGTATTTTACAAAAAATGGGACACATACAAGAAGCCAAACTTTCAGCTGAAAAATCCTTGTTGCTATTTTCTAAGTTGGGAGATTTGCTAGGCGAGGCCAAAATCCACACAACTTTGGCACGGATTTCTACTCACCAATCAAAATACAAAGAATCCGTTCACCACCTTGAACAATCATTGGCTATTTGTAAATCTTTGGATTACAAGCTTGGAATTGGCGCGACCTTGAATGAACTAATCTACATATTGATGGTGCAAGGGCACTTTACTAAGGCTTTGGAACTTAACCAAGAAATGGAAACTATTGCCATTGAAATTGGCTATAACGCAATGCTGCAAATTTCAAAACAATTTGCAGTGGATATTCGGCGAACTCAAAAACAATGGCTTAAATCAGAGATATATTTAAAAGAACATTTGCGGTTGGCGCAATCAGTCAACAACAAAAGTGCTTTGCTGGCCAATAAGTTGTTGTCCATAGATTTGGCTTTGGATCAAGATAAGAGTGAAGGTGTTGAGGCGTTAATATCCGGAGTTCAGTCCCATATAGATCAAACAAAAGAGGTGAGGTTGCAACCCAGGTTGAATAAACAATTGGCCCGTTTGTATTTGTTAAACAACCAAACAGAGTTGGCAATGTCTTTGTTGTTAGAAACTAAAGAGTTGGCTAAAAAAACAGAAGACGGGGAGGTTATTATTGGAATTAACAATATATTGGCTGGGCAGTATTTATTGTTAAATCAGCCGCACGCAGCATTGGCAGTATTGGAAGGTTCCTTTGAACACAATCCTGTGCCCTATCCCTTTCTTTTGCTAAAAGCCCGCGCCAACGAACAGTTAGGCAATCACTTGCAAGCTCTGGACTTTGCCAATGAATGTAAAGTTAGGTCAAATGAATGGTGGACATTGCAAGATGATCGATATTTATCTGGTTTAATTAAATTGAGCTCAGTAAAACAGGGCGGCAATTAAAAAACTTGTAACAGTTGTTTAAAACAAACGTTTGAGACAAAATACTTAAAAAGACTAAAAAATGGGTTTTTATAGACATTTGCGGATTTTTTATGCAAAATTGGTAACTTTAGAGGCAAGTTAGCGTTATTTATCATGATTATTACTGTATTAAACGGTCCAAATCTTAATCTTTTAGGTCAGCGCGAACCTGAGATATACGGTTCAATAGGATTGCCTGATATCGAAAATATGATGTTAGATGATGTTAAAGATACAAAATTTTCAATGGATTTTTTACAGTCTAACAAAGAGTATGAGTTGGTTGAAAAGATTCAATCTTTGATGCATAAAAAAGATCAGTTTATCATCATCAACCCAGCAGCATTTACCCATACTTCTGTTGCCATACGCGACGCACTGCAAGCTATTAAGATTCCTTTTATTGAAGTTCATTTGTCCAATGTTTATGCAAGAGAAGACTTTCGCAAGAAAAGTTATTTTTCAGACATAGCTGTTGGTAAAATTTCAGGATTAGGAGCGGATGGTTATTTGTTAGCGTTGAAGTTTATCATTAACAACTATTAATTATTAACAATTACTAATTTAACGGGGACACACGTGGATATTAGAAAAATCAAGAAACTTATTGAGCTTTTAGAAAGTTCATCATTAACAGAACTAGAAATTCACGAAGGTGAAGAGTCAGTTAAACTGTCTAGACATATACAAAGTACCATGGCAATGGCAGCTCCTATGCACATGGCGCCACAACCACTTGCGGCTTCAGTGGCAACAGCTGCTGCACCTGTGGTTGGAAATACAGATGTTGCTGCGGCTAGTGTTGAAGATGGCAATACACAGCGCAGCCCAATGGTTGGTACTTTTTATACGTCTTCATCGCCGGATGTGGAGCCTTTTGTGAAAATTGGGCAGAAGGTCAAAGAAGGCGATACTTTGTGTGTGGTAGAAGCCATGAAGATGTTTAATCAAATTGAATCAGAATTTTCAGGAACGGTGACCAAAATCCTTGTGGAAAATGGTCAGCCGATTGAATTTGATGAACCTTTGTTTGTAATCAGTTAGGGACAAGCTTATGTTTTCAAAAGTTGTAATCGCTAATCGCGGCGAAATCGCCCTTAGAATTTTGCGTGCTTGTCACACCATGGGCATTAAGACAGTTGCCGTTCATTCGACAGCAGATCGTAATCAGAAACATGTGGGTATGGCAGATGAGTCTGTGTGTATTGGACCGCCGCCTTCGTTAGAAAGTTATCTTGATATTCCTAAAATTATTGCAGCAGCCGAAGTCACGGATGCTGAAGCCATTCATCCGGGTTATGGTTTTTTGGCAGAAAATGCCGATTTTGCAGAACGGGTTGAAAACTCGGGTTTTACCTTTATTGGGCCTAGGCCAGATACCATTCGTCTTATGGGCGATAAGGTTGCTGCGATTGCTACCATGCGTGAGTCGGGGGTGCCTTGTGTGCCAGGATCTGATGGTCCTTTGAATGATGATACTGAGAGAAACCTCAAAATCGCCAATAGAATTGGCTATCCGATTATTATTAAAGCCGCATCAGGCGGGGGTGGACGAGGCATGCGAGTTGTGCACACTGATGCCGCTTTAAACAATGCCATAAAAATGACCCAAACAGAGGCAGCAGCAGCGTTTGGAGATGGCACGGTTTATATGGAAAAATATTTACAGAATCCACGCCATATTGAAATACAGGTGTTGTCTGACAAACATGGCAATGCTATTCACTTGGGTGAGCGGGATTGTTCTATGCAGCGTCGCCATCAAAAGGTGGTTGAGGAAGCGCCAGCTCCTGGGATTACTCCAGAACAACGCGAAGCCATTGGTAAAGTATGCGTTGATGCCTGTATGCGCATTAAATATGAAGGGGCAGGAACTTTTGAATTTTTATACGATGAAGGCAGGTTTTATTTCATTGAGATGAATACCCGTATTCAGGTAGAACACCCTGTAACAGAGGCCATAACAGGTGTTGATTTGATCAAACAACAGTTGTTAATTGCATCAGGTGAAGTGATGCAAATTAAACAAAGTGACATCAATATAGTTGGACATGCCATTGAATGTAGAATAAATGCCGAAGATGCCAAAACATTTATGCCATCTCCTGGGGTGATTGAAGTGTTTCATGCGCCAGGTGGTCCGGGTGTGCGCGTTGATTCTCATGTTTATGATGGGTATCGTGTGCCGCCAAACTATGATTCGATGATTGGCAAAATTATTGTTCGTGGGGAAGACCGCTTAACCACAATTAAACGCATGCGTTTGGCTTTGTCAGAAACCGTTGTCACGGGTATCAAAACCAATATAGCTTTACAACAAATGATCATGCAAGATCAAGGATTTGTTGAGGGCGGTAAAAACATTCATTATTTAGAGAAGTTATTGGATAAGGATAAATAATGCCAGAAATTACTTATGACTACTTTGAGGTAAATATTGCCTGTAGCCAGCCAGAAGTGGATGCAATAGAAGCCTTTTTATTGAACTTAGGAGCTTGTTCCGTCACTTTTCGCGATGCTCAAGATGTGGCAATATTGGAGCCAGCTCCGGGCAAAATGCCTTTGTGGCAAGACCTAGAAATAACCGCGATGTTTACTTTGAATGAGCACAAGGAATCGACGATTTCAGAGCTTATACAGAGGAATTACCCTAATCGTTCGATTAAGGTGGCTAAATTGCAAAATCAAGTTTGGGAAAGGACTTGGTTGGAACACTTTAAACCCATGCAGTTTGGAAAGAGTACTTGGATTATTCCCAGTGAATTTGAGGCGGTAGATGAAAATGCAGTTAATATTTATTTAGACCCCGGTTTGGCATTTGGCACTGGAACCCATGCAACCACAGCTTTGTGTTTGCAGTGGATTGATAGCAGTGACTTAAATAATTTAGAGATTATTGACTTTGGTTGTGGTTCAGGGATACTGGCGATAGCCGCTTTAAAACATGGCGCAAAAACGGTTTATTGCACCGATATTGATCCACAGGCCATAGAGTCGACTTTGTCGAATGCTAAAAATAATCAGGTAGGTGACGGTATTTCTGTTGTCGACTCAAACAAAGTATCTGAAATAAAGAATTTAGACGCAGTGATGGCGAATATTTTGGCAGCACCATTGTTAACTTTGGTAGAGACTTTCTCTGCCATGCTAAAAAATAATGGAGAATTAATTATGTCAGGGATATTAGCAGAGCAAGCCGATGAAATAGTTGCACAATTTAGCCACCGTTTTGTTGACTTTGAGATCAAAAATACCGAAGATTGGATTTCGGTTTATGCAAGAAAAAAGAGTAGTTAGAAATGTTCACTCAGTGTAGAGGTTGTGGAGAGATATTTAAAGTAGCAGTTGACGATATTGTGACTGCCAGTGCCATGGTTCGCTGCAGTTCCTGCGGAGCTGTGTTTAACGCACTGGATACTTTGTCAGATTACAAGCCTCAAGAAAGTGCAGACTTGATTTTACATGAGCACGATAATCCGCCACCGTTATTAACCCATGAATTTAAACAAAGTGTTGTTCAAGAAAACCTTCAAAGCTCGATTTTAGAAAGCAATCAAAATCAAGTATCTGAGTTTGCAAGTGATTCAGAAAGTGATCCTGAAAGTGATAATGCGGTAGAAGAACTGGATGAAAATGTTGTGTTTGCGGTAAAACCAGGTTTTGTTGCTGACGATGGTGACCAAGGGCTGCGAGTTAACCGCAAACCATCACTGGTTTGGACTTTGTTGACCCTGGTTTTGATTTCTGGATTTTTATGGCAGGCGAACATTGCTTTGGAAAATGGCAGTTTGCAACTTCCGGACGGCGTATTTAAACAAAAAATTTGCGAGCAAATCGACTGTTTTGCAGGTACTGAAGAATCTAATCTAAATTCAATAGCTTTGGTTTCGCGCAGTATTAGACAGCACCCAGGCAGAGACAATGCCTTGATTATTACCACAGGCATCATCAACAGCGATGAAAATGTACAAGGGTTTCCTGCTTTACAAGTAAAAATGTCCAACTTGGATGGTGAGATAGTAGCCATGAGAAGATTTTTACCCCACGAATATATCGATGATGAAACTGCGGCATTAGGAATGATGCCGAATACTTTAATCCCTATAACTTTGGAATTAAAAAGCCCAGGGAAAAGTGCTGTGACTTTTGAAGTCGGATTCAGTCCTACTTTTGGGGCGAAATAATGCGCGAAGAAAAACTGGCGAAGATGAATCTGCAAGACTATACACGACAAAATATTAAACAGTATCTGAATGATCTAAATGGTCATCAGGCAAAGAATTTATATGATTTTGTTATAGGTCAAATAGAAAAAGGCATCATTCTAGAAGTGTTGGAATTTACCAAAGGCAACAGAACTCAGAGTTCCAAGATACTGGGCATTACCAGAACCACTCTGAGACATAAAATCAAAAAACACAATTTATAGACTAATATTCGTGTCTAAAAATGAATAGAGCCCAACAGATCTAATTTCCCCCTAGTTATATTGGACGCTCACGGTTATAATGCCGTACCGTTTCATATCAAAAAAAATATTATGACTGCTACACAAAATAGAGTATCTATTAGACGTGCACTGATAAGTGTGTCTGATAAATCCCACTTAGAATCTTTGGCAGATGGTTTAAAAGAGTTGGGCGTAGAAATCCTTTCCACAGGCGGGACTGCACAATATTTAAGGCAACAAGGTCACGAAATAACAGATGTGGCTAGCTATACAGGCTACCCAGAAATGATGGATGGCAGGATTAAAACACTGCACCCAAAAATTCATGGTGCTTTGCTAGGGCGAACTGATATCGACTCTGATGTTATGCAGGCTAACGGCATAGAAGCGATTGATTTGTTGGTGGTCAATTTGTATCCCTTTGAAAACACCATCAATAAAAAAGATGTGACTTTAGAAGAGGCAATAGAAAATATTGATATTGGTGGCCCTGCAATGGTTCGAGCGGCTTCAAAAAACCACGACAGAGTAACTGTTTTGGTGGATCCGCAGGATTACAAAGAATTCATCGATGAGATGATTACTTACAGCGGTATTTCTCATGCCAACAGGCACATTTTGGCTGCCAAGGCTTTTGCCCATACCGCGAGATACGATGGGCTAATAGCGAACTATTTGAGTTCAATCAAAGACACAGGTGATCGGCTTGAATTTCCCCGGTATTTAACCACACAGTACAAACATCGCAGTCATTTGAGATACGGTGAAAACCCACATCAAAAAGGTGCGTTTTATACAGAAAAAGATACCCTGCCCGGCACGGTAGGATTCTCCTGGTTGATTCAAGGCAAGGCTCTGAGTTACAATAATATTGCCGATGCCGATGCCGCGTTAGAGTGTGTTAAGGAATTCGGTGATGTGCCCGCATGTGTTATTGTGAAACACGCGAATCCTTGTGGAGTTGCATTGGAGTCCAATTTAGAACTAGCCTATTTAAAAGCCTTTTCAACAGACCCAACATCGGCATTTGGTGGGGTCATAGCATTCAATGGGAAAGTGACAAAACAGCTGGCAGAAACCATTACTGAAAAGCAATTTGTTGAAGTGATTATAGCCCCTGAGTATGAAGAAAGCGCTATTCAAGCATTCAAAGTAAAAAAGAATTTACGGGTTTTAAACTGCGGACAAGGGCAAACGCCAGAACAACCATGGCAAATGTTTAAGCGTGTTAATGGCGGTGTGTTGGTACAAGATGCAGATATTTTAAAACTCAATGACGAGCAATTAACCATTGTTAGCAAGAGGCAACCTACAGAACGGCAATGGGCAGATATGAAATTTGTTTGGAAAGTGGCAAAACGGGTAAAATCAAATGCCATTGTCTATGGCAAAGATCTCATGACCATTGGAGTTGGTGCAGGACAAATGAGCCGTGTTGTGAGTGCCAAAATTGCAGGGATTAAAGCCCAAGATGCGGGTTTAAAAGTGACCGGTTCAGCTATGGCATCAGATGCTTTTTTCCCTTTTAGAGATGGTATTGATGCAGCTGCTGCAAGTGGTATTGTCGCTGTTATTCAGCCAGGTGGTTCGATTCGCGATGAAGAAGTTATCGAAGCGGCCAATGAGCACAACATGGTGATGGTGTTTACTGGAATCAGGCACTTTAATCATTAACGATTGAGGAATCAGATGAGAAATCAGATGAAAAATCAGATAAAAAACAAAGTTTTGGTGGTTGGCTCAGGTGGAAGAGAGCATGCGCTGGCGTGGAGATTGAGTTTATCTACAAGTGTTGAAAGAATATTTGTGGCACCAGGCAACCCGGGAACTTCGGCAGAAGAAAAGATAGAAAACATTGATATTGCTGTCAGTGATTATTCAGCATTAATAGATTTTAGTATTACAAACGCTATTGACTTGGTTGTGGTTGGGCCAGAACAACCTCTGTGCGATGGCTTGGTTGACTTGATGAGCAAAGCAGGAATCAAGTGCTTTGGGCCCAGTGCAAAAGCGGCACAGCTAGAAGGCTCCAAGACTTATAGCAAAGAGTTTTTACAAAAATACCACATTCCAACGGCAGCTTATGCCAGTTTTACTGAAGTCCACCCAGCTTTAAGCTATTTAAAACAACAGCAATACCCCATAGTAATAAAAGCCGATGGTTTGGCAGCGGGAAAAGGTGTGGTAATAGCGCAAGATGAAAATGTGGCAGTCGCAGCCATCGAAGATATGTTAGCTGGAAACGCCTTTGGAGAGGCGGGGCACAGAATTGTAATTGAAGAATTCTTAGAGGGAGAGGAGGCATCCTTTATCGTTATAGTCGATGGTGAAAACTTTATCCCAATGGCAACCTCTCAAGATCACAAGGCCAGAGATGATGGCGACAAAGGTCCCAATACTGGTGGAATGGGAGCGTATAGCCCGGCACCTATAGTTGATGAAATGGTTTTTCAAAAGACCATAGAAACAGTGATTAAACCCACTATTCAAGGCATGATTGCCGAAGGCTGTCCGTTCGTTGGATTTTTGTATGCGGGTTTAATGATAGATAAAGCTGGAGAGCCAAAAGTTCTTGAGTTTAATGTGCGATTTGGCGATCCTGAAACCCAGCCAATAATGATGCGATTAAAGAGTAATTTAGATGAATTGTGTTTGGCAGCAATTGATGGAAAGTTAAACAGTCAAAGCATTAAATGGGATGACAGGGCGTGTTTGGGTGTGGTTTTAGCAGAGCGTGGCTATCCTGAAAAATACAATATTGGTTCATCTATTCGTGGATTAGATGTGCAAAAAAAATACACAGATAGAAAAATCTTTCATGCAGGCACTAAGCTACTTGATGGCAAGCTGGCGACAAGCGGAGGACGTGTGCTGTGTGTTTGCGCTTTGGGTGAGGATATTAAGCAAGCACAAACAAAAGCCTATGAGTATTGCCAAACCGTGTCCTGGAAAAGCAAATTCAACAGAAGCGATATTGGTTTCAAGGCATTATAATCGAATCAATATAAGCGAAACAATGTTGTTGTAAAAGAACAACACGATTAACGATTTGTGGCGAAATGACTGCAAATATTGACAAATTGTTGTTTTTTTGTCATTATCAACGCCATACGTAACTTAATTATTATAGGGCTGTAGAAATTATTAAATATTTATCAAAATCATTGTTTGTGTTGCTAATGTTAATGTTAGCCGGACCCGTTTCTGTTTCGGCAAACATGCTTGTGCCTATAAATTATGACGCTGATAGTAATTTGTTGGGATTTCAGGAGTTTCAAGGGTCAGGTTTAGCAGGAAATTCGATGTATCTTGGTCAGTGGCGAAATCAAATTTCAAATAAACTCAATCCCAGCTACTTTAATCATTTGGTCAACAAAAGATTCACAAAAAGTGTGTCTAATAATTTTTTAAATATAAATTTCTTACCCAATTTTGCTGACAGCAACAATAGATTTATTGCTCCAGTTTTTTCCGATTATACTTTCGGCATTCTAGGTACTCTTGGCATTGGCGATGTTTATTTTTCCTTTGCATCGAACAACATAAAGTTTGAACCTTCAGTATTAGAAAGCTCATGGACTAATTTTAATACAGGGTTTGGTTCAAAATTTTCTAAACCCATATTATTAGAACAAGAATATTATACACCGGGGTATGTTATTTCAAATGGCAATAGCTCTTTTGGAGTAGCCGCAATTCTGGTTCAACAAAGTTTCCTTGATGATTCTTTGGGATCTTTGGTTGTCGCCAGCTCATCGAGCAATTTTATTTATTTTGATGAAACCCAAAGAAGAACCAATAGGGGAACAGGTTATCAATTTAACTTTACTCAAAAGCTTTTCAGCAATATTGATATAAGTGTTGACTACCAAAGTCAAATTAACATGAATGAATTTGATGCTTATGGGCGCAGTTATTCAGACCAAGGGGAGTTTGATACTCCTGGTCAATATACATTCACTTTAGATGTTCCCATTTTTACAAATAACGTATCTACAAATAGCGTTTCTGCAAACAAATTGAGTTTTTCTGCCGAAAGAATATCCTACAACAATATAGAATCAAGGGTTCACTCAGGTTTTTCAGAAGCGTTCTTGAATATATACAATGGTATTTTTAGTCCCATTTATGCACTGCAAGATTTGACTGTATACTCGATGGGCTTTGAGCAAAATATCAACAATGGTTTTTCTTGGAACATAGAAATAACATCCAGACAACAAGCCCCAGCAACTGTAGAAATTTACGACAGAATCTTAACAGAAGATACTGCTTCGATAAGTTATAAAATGGGTATAACGCATAATGCACCCATAGGTCAATTCAATCTATATGCAAGCTTTGCCAATAAACCTCTATTTATTGGTGCTACAGACTTTGGAAGATTTAATTCATCCCTGTCCCAGCACATTGAAGGTGTGGCATCTTGGAGCTTTCAATTTTAATTGTCAACCCCTGAACAT
>CAZLZZ010000030.1:0-2722 GCA_964564165.1 uncultured Alcanivoracaceae bacterium
GAGAATTGTTAGGGGTTATCGGCTTACATTTGTTTGATAAGAAAAATGATGTGGGTAATGTTGGCTATTGGATGAATACTAAACACACAGGTCAGGGTTATTGTACGGCAGCACTCAAGTTGTTGGTAAAAAACTCCCTAAAACCACTTAATCTCATTCGCATTGAGGTGATTGTTGCAATAAAAAATATTGGCAGTCAAAAGGTTGCAGAAAAAGCCGGTGCAAAATACGAAGCCAGATTAAAAAACCGTATCCGTCTTAATGGCGGTGCAACCGATGCTAAGATGTATGTTTTTTTTAATTAGGTATTTGGCTGATTATTAGCCGTCAATTAACTTGACCAATTTGACGAGAACTTATCCAGGCACTGAGGGGCTATTGTGTTGCGTGATCAATCTGTCAAATCATTCAATAAATCAAGTACCTTGTTTCTGTTATCTAAAGCCAGTAATAACAATAAATCACCAGATTTTGCCCAGTCAATCGCCTTTTGAGAACCTACAACGGTATCATCTGCATGAATTATCTGGGTTTCTTGCATACCGTGTTTTATAGCTAGTTTGTGAATTAGCTTGGGTATTTCACCCGATTTTCTGCCGCGCAAATTGGATTTCATCTCGCAAATGACCAGTTTGTCAGGTTTTGCTTTTAAGGCAGACTTAACTAGCCCTTCGATAAGTTCGTCAGTTCTGTCGCCGGCTTGTCCGATGAGTACCAATCGACGCTTGGCTCGCATGTTTTTTATGGTCTGCGCCATTAAACCTAAGCCGTGTTCATTGTGAGCAAAGTCGACTATGGCTCTGATGCCGTTGAATTCAAATAAATTACCACGCCCCGGGTTGTTTTCTGGGGAGCTATCAAAGTCCTGTAGGCCTTGAGCGATGGTTTTATTTTCAAAGCCCATGGACTTGCACATTGCAGTTACTGCTAGGGCATTGTGGACATTGTGTTTGGCGGCACCATTAAATGTAATGGGTATGTTGTTTATATCTGTAATGATTTCTTTGATATTTTCGGTTTGATAAACAATGTGGTTGTTTTCAATAAAACATACTTTGCCACCCTTCTGTAGGTGTTTTACAATCACAGGATTGTCTGCAAACCACGAAAACCAAACTATTGTATTGTCCAAGGTTTTGGCAAATTCCACACTGCCTTTATCATCGGCGTTGAGGATTAAATCTTGCTCTGTATTGATGGCTTGTCTAACGGTAAATTTGGCTTCAACCATGTCTTGCAAAGTGTTGATGCCATATTCGCCCAAATGGTCTTCGGCAACATTGGTCACTACTACACAAGTGGCTTGGTTGATTCCGAGTCCGCGCCGCAACATGCCACCACGTGCCACTTCAAGAAATGCGGTTTGGGTTTGTGGGTGACGAAGTAGGGTGCGCGCGCCGCCTGGGCCTGAATAATCGCCAGTGTCTAGAATAGTTTCTCCAACGCGAATATAGTCGGTTGAAGTAATGCCGCATCTTAAACCAGCAGCTTTAACGACTGAACTGGCCAGTCGGACCGTGGTAGATTTGCCATTGGTTCCAGTAACCATAGCAACCGGAATGTCTTTGATGGAAGCCCAATCAATATCTTGGACTTTGGGTAACTCATTAACCGGATAAACTTGGCAAGTTTTTCCATAACCCAAAGAAATAAGGTCGTCATCGAATAAGAATTTAACCTGGCGTTCTACCGCTGCTTCTTGTAAATCGATTAATGCAGGGTTGAGTTCTTCTTGCATGATTCCTTCAAGAATGTAAATAGCTCTTTCCAAATCGAAGGCAGTTGATGTCAACTCACAAACCGTCATATCCCATGCTGTTTCGGTAACCTCAGTTGCCGCGTATAAACAATCAATAGGAGCAGATATAACCAAGCTAACACCGCCTTTATATTGGCGGGTAGTAATATATTCGGCGTCCCACCCAATAAACCCAAGTAATGAACGGCAATGTTTTATCCACAAAGAGACTATTTTATCTTTATTGATGTCATCAATTTCTACATCTAATATTGCACCCGCTTTATCCCAAAATATGTTAGGGCCAGTTAGGCGGCGTGAGTCGGTTATTGTTGGTGTTATTTTTTCCATTTTAAGTTATTTATTTGAGTGTAGGCTCTTAAGGGTGATAGATTTATGGAGATAAATTAAGCATGCAGGACTAAAGTCCCGATTCCAATATGAGTTTGCTTTGCAAGGCTATATGACTCAATTTCAATCCCCATCTTCTTCAATTCTTGCCAATCTTACTCCGCGTTCGTCTTTGATCAAATCCATAGATTCTATAAATTCTTTTTCGTCTTGGTTGATAATCACACTGGATATGTGGGTGTCATTTGATGGTTCGCTGGGTTTTTGGTTTTCAGTGTTAAATCCAATGATTTGTTTCCAACTGCGGGTAATGTCATCGCCAAAGATTAATACCAAATCACCTTCTTGGGCTTGTTGCAAGGCGGTTTCTATGGCTTGTGTTTCATCAGATACAATTTGTGTGTTTTGTTCTTTTACACCAGATTCTATTAACTGTTGTTGTAACATCAGAGGCACTTCGCGTTCATCGCGACCACGGCGATTGTCATCGGCTTTTAAAATATAACAATCAAAATGACCAGCAGCTTCTTGGGCAATGGCGCGAATGTCTTCATCGCGTCTATCGCCAGGTGCTGCTAAAACCACCGTTTTCTTGCCATTGACTTCAAAGCGATCGATGGTTTGGCAAACCAC
>CAZLZZ010000030.1:2760-27248 GCA_964564165.1 uncultured Alcanivoracaceae bacterium
ATGACTTTAAATGCATGCTCGTCATATTGATTCATGCGGCCTGGTGCTTGGAAAAAGGTCGAGTCAAAGGTACGCAGACCGTGTTTTATTTCTTCTAACTCTTTGTTCATTGAATAGGCAAGGGCCGCTGCAAACATGGCATTTTGCACATTGTGCGTGGCTTTGCCTTCGATGGTGGCGGGGATTAAATGTGTCCACAACAAGGGAATATGTGCGCCATTGTCATAAATGGTAATCATGTCGCCATTGATGCCTTGTTCTAAAACAAATGCCATGCCTCCTTGGTTGATGTGTTCCTTGACCAGTAAATGCCCCGGATTCATGGTGATATAACAGACTTTTTTGGCCTTGGTATAATCGGCCATTTGCAAACACAAATGATCATCTGCGTTAAGTATTGCCACGTCTTTGGCAACTTCAACAACCACACGTTTGGCTTGTGCTAATTGTTCCAAGGTGTTAATGCCTTTAATGCCCAAATGATCGGATGAAATATTTAGACAGGCCGAAACATTGGTTGAGCCATAACCCAACCCAGCACGCACAATACCGCCTCGCGCTGTTTCTAATACTGCAATATCCACCGTAGGATCTCGCAATACAATGTGTGATGCCATTGGCCCTGTCATGTCACCTTTTACCGTTAAACGGCCATCAATATATACCCCTTCGGTTGAGGTGTTGCCTACTATGTGCCCGCAAGATTTTAAAATATGAGACAACATTCTTGCCGTTGTTGTTTTGCCATTGGTACCAGTAATGGCCGCTATAGGAATGCGACTGGGTGAGCCTTCGGGGAACAACATGTCCATCACTTTGCCTGCCACATCGCGAGATTTTCCTTCTGAAGGGGCTACGTGCATTCTAAAACCCGGTGCGGCGTTAACTTCACAAATACCGCCACCAATGTCTTTGTAAGATTGTGATATGTCATCGGTTAAGAAGTCAACACCACCGACATCAAGACCCACTGCCATTACTGCACGTTCTGCCATGGCTCGGTTATCAGGATGAACTTCGTCTGTTACATCAATGGCTGTTCCACCTGTTGAAAGATTGGCTGTTGAGCGCAAATAAAAGACTTCATCTTTGGGCAGTACAGTATCTCGTGTGTGTCCAGCTTCTTCAATGAGCAATTTGGCTTGCCTATCAAACTCTAGATTGGTTAAGACTTTTTCATGTCCAACACCACGTCTTGGATCGGAGTTGACTATTTCAACCAATTGTTCAATGGTTTTTTCTCCATCACCGATTACATGACCTGGCACACGTTTAGCAACAGCTACTAATTCACCATTAACCACCAACATTCTGTGGTCATAACCTGTTATCATGGATTCAATTAATATCGCTCGTGAATTGCCATTTTCCCTAGCGAATTGGAATGCTGATTCAATTTCATTGTCTTGGTTGATATCAATGGTGATACCACGACCATGATTTCCATCCAGTGGTTTGACCACAACAGGATAGCCCATGCGCCTAGCTATACGAACCGCTTGGCGCTCAGAATAAACCAATTCTTGTCTGGGCAATGGCAGCCCTAAATCTTTGAGTAATTTATGGGTGTCTTCTTTGTCACAGGAAATTTCAACCGCAATATGGGTGGTTTTGGAAGTAATAGTGGCTTGAATACGCTGTTGGTATTTGCCATGACCAAATTGAACCAGTGAGTATTCATTTAAACGCAGCCACGGAATATTGCGTTGTTCGGCGGCTTTGACAATTGAAGCGGTTGATGGTCCTAATTCTTTGCGTTGTGCAAAGCGGATAAAGTCAGTAATTTCTTCGTCAAATTTAAAACCTTCATCCATATATTCTTTTAACTGTAATTTTAGATCGCTAGGCAGAAGTGAATACAATAACTGTCTAGCAATGCGGGCTGCTTCCAATCCAACATCGCGCTGTTTGTATTGAAATACCATATTGTAACAACCGGCTTGCCCTTCAATTGAACGGGTTTTACCAAATGTAACGTCAGAACCAGCCATGTTTTGTAATTCTAATATGGCATGTTCTAAAATATGCCCCATCCATGTGCCACCGTCTTCTTTTAAACGGCGAATAAAGCCACCTTCGGTGCCATAAGAACACCCGTGTTCTTGTAATCCTGGTAATGCTTTGACTAATCCATCAATAAAGCTATCGCCAATTTTTGCACTGGGCCATTCTTCTAAAACACCTAAGTCTAATTGTTGTCGAATGACAGGAAAATGGGCATATAAATTAGGTCCTACATAGACGTTGGTAGATAGTATTTTCATTTTTTATTCTCTATTTTTACTCTTTATTTCTATTCCGCAAAAGCTTCTCTTGTATTGATGTCATATTTTGCACCCTCTCCCAAGACATGGACTTTCATGCCAATTAAGGTGATAGTATCATGGTGCCTGGCATCGTGCATGGATGAGTGGCTTAGTTCTGATGGGTCAACTACGGTAATAGCACCAGCTCCGATTACTTCAAAAACACCTTGGGGTGAAATAAAGGCAGCGGTATCTTCATCGATTCCAATGCCTGAAATAAACGGATTGTAGGATAGGGCAGTCATTAATCTTCCTATTCTATCACGTTGTCTAAAGTGTTGGTCGATGATTAATTTATTGGTTAAGCCCAGTCCTGGGGCCATGGTTACGCCATCTTCAGTTGGTGTTGGTCCAGATCGCCCGCCTGCTATCATGTGTTCGGTAACAATGGCAGCACCAGCTGAAGTGCCTGCTACATGTACGCCTTGGACATTTAATGAACGGATTAATTTAGCCACAGGCGTACCACCTAATATGGTTGATAAGCGCAATTGATTGCCGCCAGTGATAAAAATACCTGTTGCACGCTTTAACTTGCCTTGGATGCGTTCTTTAAAACAGTCCTCGCGTTCATCCACACTAATATACATGGCTTTTCCGCCCAGTCCTTCAAAAATATCAACGTATCTAGGACCAGTGTCTTCTAATTGAGAAGCGGTTGGAATGATTAGAATTTTGGCATCATCACCACCTGATAATTCCCAAAAACGGTGTAAAATCTTCATGTCATTTTCTTTGTCTTCTGCACCGCCAATTGGAATAATCCAACCGCGATCTACGTTTTCAACTGCTGTTGCAGGGCACATATTTTCTCCAAGTATTCGATACTCATATCGGGTAGTTTGCTTTAGCCAACATGATTTTTATAAAACCGTTGGTTTTATTGGCTGACTAAAGCCAGCTATCCGATATGAGTTTTTTATTGTTCAAAACTACCAAACTTGATAGTTTCATAATTTTTCTGATGCCATTGTCCCAATGCCATCACAGATTCTATTTTGTTGTCATCATCCAATATGACTAAGTCGGCATCATTGCCAACTTTGATTTGTCCTTTGTTGTGAAAGCGCAATAATTGTGCGACATTACTGGTAAATGGCGCAATGACCTCTTCAAGTTTAAAGCCTTCATCCAAAAGCTCTTTAATACAACCGCTTAATAAAGTACAACGACCATAATCCAAATGTAGCAATTCACCTTGCTTATCAAAATGTGGCAAGCAACCACCTCCATCAGATGAAATGGTTAATTTGCTTTGATCAAACCCACCCTGATGGTACTTTCTAAAGGACTCAGCCGCTGAATATTCTTCTTCGCTTTCGCTGGGTGGAAATGCAGTAATATCAATACTAATCCCGCGTTTGGTTAATTCGCAGGCTTGTTCAAATAAAGGGATATTGCGATTACAATGGGTTGGATTTAACACTCTAGGAGGGATTTCTGTTTCATCCAGTAGTTTTTCAAGCAAGTCCAAGCCCCGTTTTCCATCTCCCAAATGAAAGTGTAAGATGCCTGCTTTGCCTGTCATTAAACCTGCCACATGCACGTCTCCTGCAATTCGAGCCACTTCATCAAATGTGGGTTGTGAAGATCGGTGATCAGAAATTGCCAATTCACCAACACCAATTATGGGTTCTATATGTAGCATGTCTTTGCGCACACAATCGGTCAAAGTATTTAAGGGAACGTGATAACCACCTGTGTAGCACCAAGCACTGATTCCTTCTTCGCGCAGTGCATAAACTTGGGCGATTACCGATGAAGTATTGCGGGTGGTATCATCGGTGCCAAGTAGGCCGACAACTGTTGTAACACCTGCTTTTGTATATTGGCTAAGGTTAATGGCAGGTACTTTGGTTTTGAAACCCGCTTCACCACCACCACCGGTGATGTGAGCATGGCCATCGACCAGCCCAGGAATGAGTCTTTTTCCCGCAAAATCAATATCAGAAGCCAATAAATTTTGATCAATTTCTATGGCATTTTTAGAAATAGCGACAATCTTTCCAGCAGCAATCAATAGGTGGCAAATTCCCATGGCAGCAGGTGCATAAATTTCGACATTGCTAAGGCGATGAATCATTGAAATGATGTAAATATTAGAAAACTTAATATTACAACAATGGTTTGTTTAACTCTAGTTATAAAACACAAATCATACATTTTATTGAGCCGGTATGTTTATTCCAAATATTTTTGGTAACTTAAATAATGACCTTATAAGAATAATTGACCGGATTCATTGAAAATGACCGGATAAAAGTATAATATAGCCAAATTATGAAGAAAAATGACCGAAAAAGCCTAATTTTACAGGTGTTAAACTCAAAAAATGACCGGACAGCTATGCCTGAAATTCTTGAGAAGTTAGGTGTAGGATTCAATGATAGAACCGTAAGAAGACTTTTAAGCGAGCTCCGAGTAGAAGAAAAAGTTATAAAATCAGGCGCAGGCCCAAGTACCCAATACAGAATTGTGAAATCTGCGCATAATCAAATAATAGCACAGACTATAGAGGAAACAGCTTCAAGTTATAAGCTTGAAAAAGTATTCAAGCCAAAGTCACTGGGAATAATCAACGCCATTAGGCAACCCATATTTACACGCAAACCTGTAAGTTATATGAAATCATGGTTGCAAGAATATATTCCCAACCACACATATTACCTTAGTAGCCAACAAAGACAGCAATTACTTGAGGCGGGGAATAGAAACCTGCTAAGTGAGATTCAGCCAGCAGGCACTTATTCACGCAAAATTCTTAACCGTTTGTTGATAGATTTATCCTATAACTCGTCACGTTTAGAAGGCAATACCTATTCAAAACTAGACACAGAAAAGCTATTGGTGCAAGGTTTGAGTCAAACAGATAAATTGGATGCAGAACGGGTGATGATTTTAAACCACAAAGATGCCATAGAATATTTGGTTAGAAATGCAGAACAATTGGAGGTTTCATACAAAACTATTTGTACCATTCATTATTTATTGTCAGACGGGTTGTTGCCAACTCAACACATGGGTAAAGTAAGAAACCAAGGAGTGAGAATTGGTCACTCAAGCTATTATCCGCTTGAAGACAATCGGCGATTAGAGGCAAACCTGCAAATGATTATTGATAAAGCCGCAGCGATTATTGACCCTTATGAACAAAGTCTGTTTCTGCTTATTCATATTGCTTATTTACAACCCTTTTTGGACATTAACAAACGCACATCGCGCATAAGTGCCAATATTTCATTGGTCAAATCCAATGTTGTACCCTTGTCATTTAATGAAATCAATCAACAGGATTATATTTCTGCTATGTTGGCTGTTTACGAACTCAATCAAGTCGCGCCAATGGTAGACTTGTACTGTTTTTCCTATTTGCGAACCTGCCAAGCTTATGATGCAACCGTTGAATCTATAGGTTTTGACCCTATTCGGGTAAAATACCGCCGACAACGCCGTGATTTAATTACTTATATCATTCGAAATGTATTAACTGAAAAAGATGTAACTCTGAAGTTACAACAAGTTTGTGAAAGTGCAATAACCAATGATGAGCAACAGTTGTTTAAACAATCCGTGTATGATGATTTACGAGAGTTAACGGTCAACACCATTTCTGGTTTGGGTATTAGTGAGGAAGAATTTGTGGCTTGGAAAATTAAGGATAAGTGAAATTATTTGATATTACTCATTTACTTTGTAAGGTTATAACATCACAGTCAAAAGATTGTTTTATTGTATAATAAATGATTAGGACGTATGATTATTCTTGAAATAATTATAGAGGAACAAAAAATGGGCGTCACTACACTGGAATTGTTTTTTATTGATGGGAAACCTGATGGAATGCTTACAGCAAAAGTATTTGGTTGGACAGGCCACATATTAGTAGCTCCTAGAACAAAATTGTCTGAGGCTCTAAAACGCATTGAAAGCTCATATACTGGAGTTTATACTTTACTAGGAGAAAAAAATGAAGAACCGCTGGCTTACATAGGTGAGGGTGAAAACATTGCTAAACGTATTAAAAGATCACGATACCAAAAGAGATTGGTGGACAAGAGTGGTATTAATAACTTCAGCCGCAAATAATCTACATAAAGCTCACGTACAATATATTGAAGCAAGGTTGGTTAGAGAAGGAATAAATGCATTGAATACAGACTTAGAGAATAATAAAAACCCTTCATTGCCAAGTCTTTCTGAAGCTGATAAAGCAAATATGGAAGCCTTTTTAAGCCAATTATTAATGATTCTTCCTGCTATAAGAGTCGATTTGTTTACAAGCAAAGTAAAAATAGAGAAAAATGAGAAAAAAAATAAATCTCAATTTATCAAAAATAGTCCTGTGTTTGAGTTAATACTAAAAAAAGAAAATATAAAGGCGACTGCTTTTTTAGAGGATGGTGAATTCATAGTTCAGAAAGGTTCGTTGGCAAGAGGCGATTATATTGGAGAACGTAACAAGAAACATTCGTATTGGAAGCTATATGATAAACTTGTTGAACAAGGTGTCTTAATTAATGCTGGGAAGCATAAAGTATTTAACTTGAGTTATGCTTTCTCAAGTACAAGCGCTGCAGGTGCAGTTTGTAATGGAAGACCTACGAATGGTCCAAGTGCGTGGAAAATTAAAGGAACGCGCAAGGCTTATAAAGATTGGGAAGTTGAAAATTTAGCTGATGACTAACTTTCTTCCACTGAATTTAAGGGGTTATTGAAACTAGATTTGTAACTATTTAGCGTATTCTTAAAATTAGCTGTAAGTTATTGATTTATAAGGACACGTAAATACGTCCATGTAAACTCCCGAAAGAATCCATGTTTTCAAAGCCTTATAAATCAACAACTTACATAAATGAGTTTAAACTCGCTAAATAGTTACCTAGATTTTACAATGATTAAATCACCATAAGCTGTATTTTAATAATAATTGCGATATAATCTCAAACAATTAAATAATAAAATCAGCAAAACAAATAATGCAATCTATAGAAACCTCAACACAATTATTTTCACAAGCGGCAACTTTGATGGTTGTGGGTATGGTCTTTGTTTTTGGATTTCTGAGTGTAATGATTTTAGTCATTAAATTTTTAATCACACCATTGGCAAAGAGGTTTCCAGATCATGAACCTGTAGTTAAGAAATCTATTACAAACCAATCAAAAGAACATTCTGCAGTGGTCGCTGCAATAAGTGTTGCGGTGAAACAATACCGCAAGAAACATCAATAAACATCAATAAACATCAATAAACATCAATAAATATTATTTATCCTAGGAAAACACATGTCTGAAAAAAACCCTTCTAAAAAACCTTTAGGTATTACTGAATTAGTCTTACGAGATGCACACCAGTCTTTGCTCGCCACGCGTATGCGCTTAGAAGATATGCTGCCGATTGCCCCTGTGCTTGATGAAATAGGGTTTTGGTCGATTGAGTCTTGGGGTGGGGCGACTTTTGATTCGTGTATTCGATACTTGGGTGAAGATCCTTGGGAGCGTATTCGTGAATTAAAAAAACTTATGCCTAAGACCAAACAACAAATGTTGTTTAGAGGACAAAATATATTGGGTTATCGCCATTATGCCGATGATTTGGTAGAAAAATTTGTTGAACGTGCTTATGTTAATGGTGTTGAAGTATTTCGTATTTTTGATGCGATGAACGATGTACGCAACATGCAAAGTGCCATTAAAGCGACAAATGTTGTTGGTGGACATGCGCAAGGTACAATGAGTTATACGGTGAGTCCTGTGCATAATCTCCAAGGCTGGCTGACTATGGCTAAACAGCTTGAAGATATGGGTTCTGATTCTTTGTGTATAAAAGATATGGCTGGTTTGTTGAAACCTTATGATGCCACAGAATTGATTGCTGAAATTAAAAAAGTAGTAGATATACCCATTGCTTTACACTGCCACGCGACCACAGGCTTGAGTATGGCGACCCACATGAAAGCCATTGATGCGGATATTGATGTGATTGACACCGCGATTTCATCCATGAGTATGACTTATGGACATTCGCCTACAGAAACCATGATTGCTATTGTCCAAGGAACTCAAAGAGACACAGGTTTGGATATAAACAAGCTTGAAGAAGTGGCCACTTATTTCCGCGAAGTACGTAAGAAATACGCTAAATTTGAAGGCAGCCTGAAAGGCATTGATGCGCGAATTTTGACCGCACAAGTGCCAGGTGGCATGTTAACCAATATGGAAATTCAGTTAAAGGAGCAGGGCGCAGAAGATAAATTGGATGAAGTATTAACAGAAATTCCTAAAGTGCGCAAAGATCTGGGTTTTATTCCATTGGTCACCCCAACTTCTCAAATTGTGGGAACCCAAGCGGTGCTAAATGTACTAACGGGTGAAAGATACAAAACCATTACAAGAGAAACCGCAGGTGTACTGAAAGGTGAATATGGAGCAACACCAGCAGAAGTTGATTTAGAATTACAAAAACGCGTGTTGGACGGTGCAGAAATAGTGACTTGTCGTCCTGCTGATTTGTTAAAACCCGAAGTTGAAAATCTTACCCATGAATTAATAAAATTGGCAAAGGAAGAAAACATTACACTTGCCAAAGATGTGATTGATGATGTATTGACTTATGCTTTGTTTCCGCAGATTGGTTTGAAGTTTTTGAAGAACAGAAATAACAAGGATGCCTTTGAACCAGTTCCACAGGCATCAGATGTTTTGTCACCAGTTGTGGCCGATACAGTTTCAAGTGCTGCTATTGAAAGTTACTCAGTAAAAGTGGATGGCAAAGTATATGCAGTTGAGGTTGGACCATCTGGAGCAGTAAGCAAAATCGGACATGTAGGGCAGGTCGAGCAAGTTGAAAACACATCAAAACAAGCCACATCAGCGCAAACGCTAGATGCACCATTGGCAGGAAATATATTTAAAGTCAATGTCAATCCCGGCGATCAAATTGCCGAAGGTGATGTGGTGATTGTGATGGAAGCGATGAAAATGGAAACAGAAATACAATCTACATTCACCGGTACTGTGACGGCAGTAAATGTCAAAGAAGGCGACAATGTGAAAGTTGGTGATCCCTTGTTAGGCATAGGTTGATAAAATGGAACTATTAACCACTCTTTGGCATTCAACAGGATTGGCCAATTTTCAAACCGGACAAGTAATAATGATGCTTGTCGGCAGTGGTCTATTGTATTTAGCCATTGTCAAAAAATTTGAACCGTTATTGCTTGTCCCTATCGGTTTTGGTGCTATTTTGACCAATATTCCTTTGGCTGGTTTTACCGAAATCGGAGGTTTGCTGCATTATATTTATTACGCAGGTATTGATACCGGTATCTTTCCGTTAATCATCTTTATGGGTGTTGGAGCGATGACAGATTTTGGGGCCTTAATTGCCAATCCAAAGATGTTGTTATTAGGAGCCGCCGCTCAATTTGGTATCTTTACTACCTTATTTGGAGCCATTGCATTAAATACAATTCCTGGTATAGAATTTAGTTTGCAAGATGCATCAGCCATTGCCATTATTGGTGGAGCAGATGGCCCTACTGCGATATTTTTAGCCTCAAAATTAGCCCCTGATTTATTGGGTGCAATTGCTGTTGCTGCATATTCTTATATGGCATTGGTGCCAATTATTCAACCACCCATCATGCGTGCGCTGACCACCAAGCAGGAAAGGAAAATCCAAATGGTTCAATTGCGACATGTAAGTAAGGTAGAAAAAATCATGTTTCCTTTAGCTGTCTTGTTGTTAACTATCTTCTTCTTGCCAGCGGCTACACCTTTGGTTGGCATGTTCTGTTTTGGCAATTTGATGCGTGAATCAGGTGTGGTGGATAGATTGAGCTTTACTTCTCAAAATGAACTTATTAATATTGTGACGATATTTTTAGGATTGGGTGTGGGATCAAGACTCAGTGCTGAAAAATTCTTAAATGTTGAAACTTTAGGCATATTGGCTTTGGGTGCAGTTGCTTTTTCGATCGGCACAGCCACAGGTGTATTGATGGCGAAATTAATGAATAAATTATCCAAAGACCCGATTAACCCATTAATCGGCGCCGCAGGCGTATCAGCTGTGCCAATGGCATCTCGTGTCGTTAATAAAGTGGGTCTTGAAGAAAACCCGCATAATTTTTTACTGATGCATGCCATGGGCCCCAATGTTGCAGGGGTTCTTGGTTCGGCAGTGGCAGCGGGTGTGTTGTTGGCTTTGGTTGGACAATAATAAAAAATTACAAGTCCTTAATTCGAGTTATAAATCAAAACCGTTTTCAAAAATTAAATCAGAAGCAATAAAGCGCAAATCTACGCGTTTAACATTGCCTTGATTATCATATATTTCAATAAATATATGGCGTTCTAGTGAGTTTTGTTCAATGGCCTGATTTAGTTGGATTCGGTAAATTCCATCTTCAATTAATGAAACCAAACCACTTAATTCAGAACCAGCTATTAGCCCATTGATGTCAAAATCAGCCTTGACTGAAAGTGTCGAAAAGTCAATTCCTGTGTTGGCATCAGATAATCCAAATCTAATCTCATTGATATCTTGATTGTTGATGTTTGCTCTGGGTTGACTAATAGTTAAGGTTGGTTTGACATCATCAATAAACCAACCAAGATTGGTTCCTCGCGTTAGAGAAATATCAAGCGGAGCACCTAAATCTATCCAACGGGCAAAGGTCATTTTTTGTTTCATGGTTAATGAATTCATGCCGCCAGCTGGATGCGCAGTACTGGCAACAAAATCTAAATCCGCATCATTGGTGTTGGCTCCAACGGGTAAAGTATTGGCATCGCCTGGGGTTGTTTCAGTAGGGTGATCTTCATTGCTCCAACCATCGAGGCGCTGTCCAAATATTTTCCAGATCAATAAACTTCTGCGGCTTTGGAATTTACGAATATAACGACTGGCATTGCTTTGTCGCCAGACCAGATTGGGGATAACTGGTGGATAGCCATAATTGGCAGAACTGTCATCAGCAAGCCTAACATAGTCATTGGGTTTGTTGCTTGAGATGGAAATATCATCTAGTACCAGATTTCCAGCCTGTTGAGAACCATTGTGGCAACCAATACACTCTTGCTGCAATAATGGGCGAATATCTTGATAAAACTCAACATCAACAATACCCTGTTGAACGTCTTCTACTGAATTATTGCCCAGTTCATCACGAGCAATTAAAGGTGTGGAATCAGCCAGATTTAGCACCTGATAATCCACAGCGCTGGCAGCAGTTCCTGCAAAGGCTAAGCTCATTTGACTGTGGGCATGACAGCCACCACAATCGTTGCGCATTTCTCCAGGGCGTACCTGATGCCACGTTTGCGAAGCATTGAGTATCATGCCATTGCGATCAATGGTCTGAAAAGTGAAAGGTGTATCTGCTGGGATTTTGGCTAAAAAACTGGTATCGGGATTACCTTCGCTGTCTAATATTGGGTTGTTGTTATTGTCAAACTTACGCAAAGGGATTTCACCCAGTATGCGTAATTTTTCATTGGCATGGCTAATAAAATCTCCAGCATTACTTGAAGGTGCGTTATCGGGTCCATAACGCCTGTCCATAATCGGTTCCATTGCAACCAAACGCACTGCCCAAATGTCACTGTCTGTATATTTTCCAGCATCGGCCCCTTGGTAAAACCAATTACTACTGGCGCCATTTTGCGAGGTATTAAAAGGGTCTAAACCATCAAAACTACTCCTTCCAATACCAGGAAATGTGTCTCTTTTGTAAAAGCTACTGGTGCCTATCAAACCATAGGCAGTTCCTGCGGGCAACTCGGCATGAGCGGTACCATCATTGGGTAACCAGTCTTTTTTTGTTGGTTCTGTTGTGCCATGTATGGATTTCCAAGGAACTACGGCTCGTGGCCAAGCTTCATTGTAATCTGGGTCATTCTTTATCAAGATTAATTCATCAGGATTCCAGACAGGTGTGCTGTTATTTATCACATATAATCCAGCATCATAATAAGGCACAGTGGTTGGACGGTTGAGATCATTGGCAGGCCCTGGTGTCCACACCACCAATAAATCATTGTTTGGAGCAGCAGAAGGGTGGGTGAACTTGCCCACTCTTGGGCCATTTATGTCACCGTTAATATCATACAATGGCGCGGCTTTGTCATTTGGATGGGTCATGGGTGTGATGGCATAATAGCCTTGCGGAGTAAAAGAATCACGAAAGGTAGTTGGTCCAAAACTACCCGATTGATCTATCGGTGGATTCAAAGCAGGAAAAGGACTGCCAAAAGGAGGTGAATTTGCATCGGGAGGTACCGGAGGTAGAGCATACAAAGCACCAAAACCATTGTTGTTAAGATTGTAATATTGCTCAACTACAATTTCTCCTGATGTCAGTTGGGTAAAAAAATGATACGCATTGGGCGAGGTCATGGCACTGACCAAGGGGTTCCAGTTGCGTCCATCAGGGTCAATAACCCATACACCCCATAATCGTTGGTCTCTTATGCCTTGTGCTTCATAAGATGAAAACATGATGCGTCCATCTTGTAGAATAGTCGGGTGCAAAGCAGAACCAATAGTCATTGGCGCAATGTCATGTATATTTGAACCATCAACATCCATAACAAAAAGTTGTAAATTGGGATTGGTAAAACCCCTGGTTGGTACATAACCATTGCGGTTACTGGTAAACACTAATTTATTGTCAGGCAGTGGCATTGGTCCAAGATTGAGTATTCCATAACCGAGTCGGTTATATTCAGATGTTGGATTCAGAGGGTTGCTTTCATCCCAATTACCATTGCCAGTATTTGGAGTGAACTCACCAAAAGTGAGTTGTTGGATTTCTCTGGTTGATAAATTTATTCTAAAAATATCAGCACCAAGTA
Source organism: uncultured Alcanivoracaceae bacterium (assembly GCA_964564165.1). GTDB lineage: Bacteria > Pseudomonadota > Gammaproteobacteria > Xanthomonadales > Marinicellaceae > NORP309. The sequence goes on from CAZLZZ010000030.1 coordinate 15,926, forward strand.
TTGGTAGATTCCTTTGGGTGTTAATCTGGGTTAAATCATGAAATAAACTGTAATAAACCCATTGCGCATCAAAAGAGACAAAGGGATCTGTGACTCCACAAATCATACAGTCTACTAGTATCTCTTCACTACCATCGGGGTGAAGCAATACCAAATCAGCACCAGGATCCATTTTAGCGGGATGAAAGACTTCAGGCCATGTAGTATTTATATCATCGCCAAATCGAACCTGACGGACATATACGATGTCAAAGTCAACCGCATTAACACCCGCTTGTAATTTAGATGGGAACGAAAGCAAAACGATGAATAAAAGTGTTATTATTGGCATAATTTTTATTTGGTTATTGTTCCTGTTCATTTTAAGGGTTTTAATTGAATTTATTGTGATTAACTACTCATTTACATATTATAGTACGTAGATATTATGAAACAAGGTTAATAACAGTGAGATTAATCATTCATTAGTATAATTTGTTATTCCATAAAGTTACAATAATCATTCTTAATATAATATATAGTTTAATGCCTTCATTTCCATTAACACGCAAAAGACGAAATCGCTATACCAGCTCAATTCGCAATTTAGTTCGGGAAAACAACCTTACAGCCAATGACTTAATATGGCCAGTTTTTGTATTGGAAGGCAAAGAGCGAAAAGAAGAAATCAAATCCATGCCTGGTGTGTTTAGAATGTCGGTAGATTTACTGTTAAACAGACTCGATGAATTGCATGATTTGGGATTGAATGTTGTGGCATTGTTCCCCGTGGTCAGTGAAGATAAAAAATCTGAATTTGCTGAAGAAGCTTTCAATGATGATGGTTTAGTACAAAGAACCATTCGTGCCATTAAACTGTTGTTGCCAGATTTGTTGGTTATTTCTGATGTGGCACTGGATCCTTATACAACGCATGGCCAAGATGGGATTATCAATGATGAAGGCTATGTATTGAATGATGAAACCATTGCGGTATTGACCCAACAAGCCGTTTCACACGCACAAGCAGGAGTTGATATCGTCGCGCCATCAGATATGATGGATGGGCGAATTATTCAGGTACGTGCAGCTCTTGAGGAACATGATTTCCCCAATACCAGTATTTTGGCTTATTCAGCCAAATATGCCAGTTGTTTTTATGGGCCGTTTCGAGATGCGGTAGGATCAGCTGAAAACCTCGGTAAAAGTAGCAAGGAAAGTTATCAAATGGATCCCGCTAATTCTCAAGAGGCGATGGATGAAATTGCCATGGACATTGATGAAGGTGCAGATATAATAATGGTAAAACCGGGTATGCCCTATTTGGATATTATTTCCAATGCCAGCCAACAGTTTAATACGCCTATATTTGCGTACCAAGTTAGCGGAGAGTATGCTATGATGCAGAGTGCCATTGATAATGGATTTCTTGAGAAGGAGAAAGTCATTTTAGAATCATTATTGTGTTTTAAACGAGCAGGATGTGATGCTATATTAACCTATTATGCAGACAGAGTATTGGAGTACTTAAATGAATAAAACTTATAAACTGGCTTTATTTGGCGACCCAGTTAGCCACAGTTTATCGCCCAAAATACATAAGCTATTTGCCAGTCAATTTTCTATTGATATTGGCTATACATTGATTCAAGTTGGCGAAAAATGGTTTGCTGATCAAGTAAACAGCTTTTTTGAAAGTGGCGGACATGGGGCCAATATTACTTTGCCTTACAAATCAAATGCCGTTGATATTGTAACTGATATCAGCGATAGTGCCAAAATTGCTAAAACAGTTAATACTTTGTCAATTAATACTTTGTTAGTTGATGCTAATCCTGACTCCGAGTCCGTTAATTTGTGTGGTGACAATACGGATGGAGTGGGCTTTGTCAATGATTTGAAAAACCGTTGCGGATTTAACTGTAAGGACAAAAAAATACTGATACTTGGCGCAGGTGGAGCGGCTCATGGGATTGTGCCATCAATTATGCAACAAGATCCAGCACATTTGTTTGTAGCAAATAGAACCATAACTAAGGCTAAAGCTATTTGTACGTATGAAAACAGCAAAGCGCTAACATTTGCTCAACTGAACAAACTAAAAGAATCTTTTGATTTAATCGTTCACTCCAGTTCTTTGGGGCACGAAGGAACGACACTTGAATTTTCGCAACATCATACGCATAATAAGACCATTTGTTATGATTTAAGTTACTCCAAAGCTGCAAAGCCCTTTTTGAAATTTTCTAAATCTATGGGTGTAACAGTATTGTATGATGGATTGGGTATGCTGATAGAACAAGCAGCAGGTTCTTTTGAGATATGGTTTGGTAAAAAGCCCAATACAGCGCTGGTATTGAAGGAGTTTTTAATCGATGCAGAATCCTCTTAATCTACCTTTATAATCTAACTTAAAGTTCTTTCGATGGAAATTCGCATAAATCAGCAATAATACATTCTTTGCAGTTAGGCTTTCGGGCTTTGCAAATGTATCTACCATGTAAAATCAACCAATGATGTGCGTCCATTAAGTATTCATCTGGAATCAACCTAAGCAGGCTTTTTTCAATTTGCAATACGTCTTTGCCGTGAGCCATTTTGGTGCGTTTTGAGACGCGAAATATATGTGTGTCGACAGCCATAGTTGGGTGCCCAAATGCAGTATTCAAAACCACATTGGCTGTTTTCCTACCAACACCAGGCAATGCTTCTAAAGAATTTCTATCATCCGGTACTTGGCCATTGTGTTTATCAATCAATAACTGACAGGTTTTGATAACATTTTGCGCTTTGGTATTGAATAGGCCGATGGTTTTTATGTAATCTTTTAAGGTATCTAAACCCAAGTCAACAATTTGTTGTGGGGTATTGGCAATTTTATACAGCCTTGATGTGGCCTTGTTTACACCAATATCGGTAGCCTGTGCTGACAAAATAACAGAAATAAGCAATTCAAAAGGAGAATTGTACTCAAGTTCTGTCGTTGGATTTGGGTTAATGGTTTTAAGGCGTTTGAAAATTTCTGTGCGTTTTTGTTTATTCATAAATTAAATCTTCTACTTTGTACGATTATTAGACCATTATTAGACTATTCTCAAGGTGCGCTATTCATTTTGTTTTTAATGGCTATTAAAACAGCCAATACAAAAAATGCACCCGGAGGCAAAATAGCAATTAAGAAACCCTGATAATCATCAAAAATTTGCCAATACAAGACATGTCCAAATTCTCCAAATAACAGGTGGGCTTGGCTGAATAAGCTGCCATTGCCCATGATTTCACGGATAGCACCGATTACAACTAAGACCAGTGCAAAGCCTAAGCCTGTAAAAAAGCCATCTTTTATAGAAAGCCATAAAGTGTTTTTAGAGGCAAATGATTCCGCACGAGCGATGATAATACAGTTGGTGACGATTAAGGGGATGAATATTCCTAAGATTAAATAAAGTTCATGAAAATATGCATTCATAAACATTTCTAAAGCCGTTACTACACTGGCTATAATTAACACAAATATAGATATGCGGATTTCTTTGCTGAGTATAGGTTTTACCAATGCCACCAAAGAATTGGTTAGAGTTAATGTGAATACGGTTGCTATTGCCAAGCCCAGCGTATTGATAAGCGTGTTGGAAACAGCCAATAACGGGCACAATCCCAATAACTGTACCAAGGCAGCATTGTCATTAATGACTCTTTTGCGAATAAATCCACTCATGGGTTTTTCTCTTCTAACCCCGAAAAATGTTGTTGCTGATAAAGTAGGGCTTGTTTTATTGCCCCGACCACAGCTCGTGGGGATATTGTGGCCCCAGTAATTTGGTCAAACTTACCTCCATCGCGTTTAACTCTCCACAACTTCATATCGATTGACTGTAATGATTGGTTTGGAAACTGTTGAATCCAATCACTCTTATTTGCCAGAATCAGATCCCCTAAACCTGGAGTTTCACTCTGTTCTAAAATTTTAACACTCGTTATTTTTCCATTGGCTTTAATTCCAACCAAGATGTCAATATCGCCAGAATAACCATTTCTCGAAGTGACAGGAATAGCATAAACAGAGGGTGTTCCATTGAGTTGTCCAATATAGATAACCTGTTCTTTCCTGTGGCCGAGTAATTCTTCTGCGAATACTGTGATGGTGCTTTGGGTTAAATCATTGTCATGTAGTTTATCGGGTATTAGTTGTTTTAAGCTATCCAATAACATCTGTTTTTTCTGTTCGGCAATTTTGTCGCGGGTAGCAGATTCACTGAACATGATTAAACCACTGGTCAAAAAGGTCAGTGTTGCCAGTATCAATGGCAATTTGATAAAATTATTCATGTTGACCAAAAGCCTTGGGAATGGTAAGCCTGTCAATTAACGGCGCGGACATATTCATGATGAGTATACCAAAGGCAACGCCATCGGGGAAATTACCAAACTCACGAACCAAAATTGTCATGATGGCAACACCAGCACCAAATATAAGTTGTCCTTTGTGACTAGAACATCCCGTAGTTGGATCAGTGGCAATAAAAAATGCAGCAAGCATTAAGCCACCTGAAAACATGTGTTGAATAGGGCCAATAAAATGATCAGCGTTGTAGACATTAAAAGGCAATGAAAACACAACAGTAGTCAAAATCACAGCAACAGGAACGCGCCATGTTATGATTTTTTTATAAATCAAGAATAGACCTCCCAAGAAGTAAAAATTAGCAATCCATTCCCAACCTAGTCCACCAAAGTCGCCAAACAAGGGTTGAGTGGTGATTTCACTTAACGCGTATTCCTGCGAAATCGCTGTTTTGATGGTGTCCAAAGGTGTTGCTTGGGTCAGGGTGTCAAATTCAATGTGAATAGGAAACCGGTTAGAAAATATCGCATGTAAGTTGTCTGTGAAGCTCATGACATAAGGAGCAATTTCATGAACCGGCATCCAAACCGACATCGCCTGAGGAAAAGAAATCAGCACAATAGCAAAGCCCAACATGGCAGGATTGAAAATATTTTGCCCCAAGCCGCCAAATAAATGTTTGCCAACAACAATGGCAAAAAACATACCTATTAAACTAATCCACCACGGTGCAACTGGAGAAATACACAAAGCAAACAAGAGTGCAGTCACGAAAGCAGAATAGTCTTTTAAAAATAGTTTAACGGGCTTTTTTAATAATTTTAATGACAGTGCCTCAAAGCTCAGAGCAAAAATAATACTAAGCGTGAGTTGAATAATGATGCCTGTCCCAAAAAAGAAAACATGTGCCAGTATTGCAGGTACCAATGCCAGTCCAACCAACAACATTACCCTTGCCACCGTATTTGAGTTGGGTATATGTGGCGCAGATTGTGTATTGAAAGTTTTATTTTTCATTCGCATTGTCTATCGATGTTTGGGTGTTTTTTTTAGTATTTGTTTCTTTTTGGCTTGTTTGGCTTTGTTTTACACGATCTAAGGTGGCTTGTAAATCGAGTTTTATCTTATCTGGATCAGTTGTTCTGCGTCTTGTGCGTTTTCTTTTTGCTAAGCGTTCTGCCTTTAGTGTTTCTAATCTTTGCTCACGTTTTTCGTGTCTAATTTGTGATTCGTCCGATTTTTTTCGTTTGAAATCTAAATATTTTAGTTCTGACTTAGCATAGCGGTAATAATCCACCAGTTTAATTTGACTGGGGCAAACCCAAGCACAAGCACCGCACTCGATACAGTCAAAAACATGGTGTTGCCGTGCTTTTTCGAGATTCTCACCTTTGATATACCAATGTAATTGCTGTGGCAATAAATGAGCAGGACATACATTAACACATTCACCACAACGGATGCAAGGCAGGGTGTCACTGGGTTGTTTGGTGTTTTCTTCACTCAATGCCAGAATACAATTGCTGGTTTTGTCTATGCCAATATCGCCATTTGGCATGGTAAAACCCATCATTGGTCCACCAATAATTAGTTTGTGGGTTTTATCTGGGTCATATTCTGCAAGTTGTAGTAAGTGAATGATGGGTGTGCCAATTAAGGCCCTAAAATTTTGCGGTTGTTTAATGCCATCTCCAGCAACAGTGATGATGCGTTCTATTAAAGGTTTTCCTTGTTTAACGTAATCATTTAAAGCCTTAATGGTTCCAATATTTTGTACAATAATACCTAGATGTAAGGGTAAACCACCTGAAGGCACTTCTAAGCCGGTTAATACTTTGATGAGTTGTTTTTCACCGCCAGCTGGGTAAATAGTAGGGACTTTAAGCACTGAAATATTGTCTATATTGCCTTGTTTAATTAATTTTTCAATGGTTGATTTAATCCCGCCAGTTTGATCCTCCAATGCAAATATGGCTTGTTTTGCACCAGAGGCTTTAAGCATTAATTGGATACCATCAATTAAATCTTGTGGGCTATCGAGCATCAACTGTTGATCACAACTGATGTAGGGTTCACATTCGGCCCCATTGATAATCAAAGTAGTGATTCCATCTGATTTGTATTTTAAATGAGTAGGGAAACCTGCACCACCCATGCCTGTTAAGCCAGCATTTTTAATGGCTTTTACAATATCTATTGAAGTAAGCGAGTTTAAGTTTTCTAAAGCATACAATTGACACCACTTGTCTTGTTTGTCTGTGGTTATTTCAATAACCGTTGCAATATCTGTATCTGGACTTGCTGTTTGTTTGTCTGAAATTGCAGTAATTGTTCCCGAGCTAGAGGCGTGAATATAACAACTATTGATGGTGTCAGGTTCGGCAATAATCTGCCCTTTTAATACATAATCACCAACGGCAACAATCGATTTGCAAACATTGCCACGGTTGATTCGCAATGACATATACAATTTGTCTGGAATGCTCGATTCCGTCAATGGATGATTCAATGTTTCAAATTTGTGGTGTTTAAGCTTTAATCCACCTTTAAATGAATACAATTGGTTGGGATTGATTTGAATGTTGATTTGAATGTTTTTCACAGTTGCTGGGCCTGGTTTATTAATTCGAATAACTGTGGTTTTTCGATGCGATTAATGGTGTTAGGAATAGGTGCAGGTATAGAAATAATACAATCAACAGGACAAGCAGGAATACATAAATCACAACCGGTGCAAGCATCTAAAATAATCGTGTGCATTTGTTTGGCAGCTCCAACAATGGCATCAACGGGGCAAACTTGAATGCACTTGGTGCAGCCAATACAATCGGGTTCGACGATTTCAACAACCCTGTCAATGTCATTTTCATTGCCATTGTCAGGATTAAGTTCCAATATTTTCAAATCCAATAATTCAGCCAGTTTTTTTATGCCATCTTCACCACCTGGAGGGCATTGATTGATGGGTGCTTCTCCGTTGGCAATTGCAGTGGCATACGGTTTGCACCCAGGATAATCACATTGCCCACATTGGGTTTGCGGCAAGATAGCATTGATTTGTTCAACAATAGGGTTGCCTTTGACTTTAAACCTTTTAGAAACCCACATCACAATAAAGCCGAATGCCAAAGCGACAAGTGAAAGGATGATTAAGCTAACAATTGGATTCATACAGTTATCTCGCCATTCCACCAAAGCCCATAAAAGCAATAGACATAATGCCAGCAGTAACTAAAGCAATTGGCGTGCCTTTAAAAGATTCAGGAATATCTGCGCATTCAAGTCGCTCACGAATAGCCGAAAATAAAACCAATACCAAGGTAAAACCTACAGATGCGCCAAAACCAAATACAGCCGATTGAATTAAATTGTTTTGTTGTTGTATATTTAATAATGCAACACCTAATACTGCACAATTGGTTGTTATTAAAGGTAAAAACAAGCCCAGTACTTGGTACAATAAAGGTGAGGTTTTGTGTAAAATCAACTCAGTAACTTGTACCGTAATAGCAATGACCAATATAAAGCTCAAAGTTTTTAAATATTCCAACTCTAAAGGAACCAACAAATAGGTATGCACAAAATAACTGATGATAGAAGACAAAGTTAAAACAAAGGTTGTTGCCAATCCCATGCCAATGGCCGATTGATATTTTCCAGACACGCCCATAAAAGGGCAAAGCCCTAAAAATTTGACTAGCACGAAATTGTTGATAAACACCGCGCTGATAAAAATGAAAAATAAACCTGACATCTGTTGTTATAATGAAATTTGACCGCATATTTTAACACCATAGCAAACCTAATGAGAATCAAACATGCAAAAATACGGTGTAATGGATGCATCCTACCAAGCTGCTGGCGCAGAACAAGGTATCCGGAAATTGGTTGATGAATTTTATCATCAGATGGAAACCTTAAAACAAGGCAAGCACATTCACGCTATGCATACCGATGACTTGGATGTCATAAAAGACAAATTATCGGTATTTTTGATGGGTTGGCTTGGAGGCCCAAAAAATTATTCAAAAAAATTTGGACAAATGTCGATTCCACAAGTACACAAACATTTACTTATTGGGCAAGAAGAGCGTGATGCATGGCTTTATTGTATGAACCAAGCCCTAAAGCAGCAAGATTACACCCAAGAATTTAAGGCCTATTTAATTCACGAACTGTCACGACCAGCCGAAGCCATTCGCCGAGTTTCTCAGATCGAACATGGGTCTCAGATGGGACATGAATAAGGCCATACTTTATTCATTCAGAAGATGTCCCTATGCCATCCGTGCTCGGTTGGCATTGTCATACGCTAATATTGACTATGAACACCGAGAAATCTTATTAAAAGACAAGCCCCAATCGATGTTGGATTACTCTGTTAAAGGAACAGTACCTATTTTGATAACCGATAATAAAGTCATAGATGAATCTTTACAAGTGATGCTTTGGGCGCTGAAATACTCAGATGCTGATGGTTGGTTAAACAACGACAAACAATTTGAATTGATTGAAATGTGCGACAATAAGTTTAAGGCACAATTAGATTGTTATAAATATTCAGACAGGCATGTATTAACAGAAATAGAATACAGAGATCAAGCTTTGTGGTTTTTACAACTGTTAGAGCATAAATTAAGCAAACATCAATTTCTTTTTGGTGATAAATTATCAATGGCAGATATGGCGATTTTTCCTTTTATTCGACAATTTGCTTTTGTGCAAAAACAATGGTTTGATGATAGTGAATATGTTCAACTCCAAAGTTGGCTACAGGATCATTTGCAATCACACTTATTTGTAGGCATCATGAAAAAACATAAATTATGGAAAAATAATAACTAATGGCAATAACAGGAAAAAAATTAAAAAGACTCTTGGGGTTTTATCCGCCTTATCTTGGTGCTGGAATAAAAGTTGAATCCATTAGCACAGATTGGAAAAAAATAGTGGTCTCAATGAAAGTGCGCTGGTATAACCGCAATGCAGTTGGTACTCATTTTGGTGGGAGTTTATATTCAATGACTGACCCGCATTACATGTTAATGCTGATGAATATTTTAGGACGTGATTACACCGTATGGGACAAAGCCGCCTCTATTGAATTTATCAAGGCATCAAAAAATAAAGTGACAGCCACTTTTGTCATTACCGATAAAACCATTGAAAAGATTAAAAAGAATACGGTTAATGGTGAAAAATACTTGCCAACTTTTGAGGTAGATATTCTTGATGAAAGTCAAAATGTCATCGCTAAAGTACATAAAACCCTTTATATTCGTCGCAAACAAGCATAAAATCATATTTTTTATAATCAGCACTGGATTTACGTTCCAGCTAGCGGAGAAAACATGTCAGACCCTAAAATCGTCGTTACGGCGTTGTACCATTTTGTACACCTTGAAGACTATAAAAATTTGCGTCAACCCCTGTTAGGTACCATGCTTAAATACAATGTTCGGGGCACTTTGTTGTTGGCAGAAGAGGGCATCAATGGAACCATAGCTGGATCTCGCTTGGGCACTGATAAAGTTTTGAACTGGCTAGCCAATGACCCCAGATTGAGCGATTTTGAATTAAAAGAATCATTTACCAATGAGATGCCATTCTATCGCACCAAAGTTAAGTTGAAAAAAGAAATCGTTACCATGGGCATTGAAGGAATTGACCCCAATAATAAAGTAGGCCGTTACGTTAAACCAGAGAATTGGAACAAACTAATTAGCGACCCAGACACTGTGTTAATTGACACCCGCAATGATTACGAATATCAAATTGGTAGTTTTAAAAATGCAGTTAATCCTGATACCCGTACATTTAGAGAGTTTCCCGAATACGTAAAAGAAAACTTAGATCCTAAAAAGCATAAAAAAGTAGCGATGTTTTGTACAGGTGGAATCCGTTGTGAAAAATCAACAGCTTATCTAATTGAACAAGGATTTCAAGAAGTGTTTCACTTACAAGGAGGGATTTTGAAATATTTAGAAGAAGTTCCCCAAGATGAAACTCTGTGGCAGGGTGAATGTTTTGTTTTTGATAACCGAGTAGCGGTCAACCACGACATGGAAAAAGGTTCGTATGAACAATGTTACGCTTGTCGTTATCCCATTACTCAACAAGAGATGCAAAGCGAACACTATATTGAAGGGGTCAGTTGCCCCCATTGTTTTGATAAAGTTTCAGAAGAACAAAGACAACGCTTCTCTGAACGCGAAAAACAGGTTTTGTTAGCTAAAAAACGTGGAGAAACGCACATTGGTGGCGATGTTCAAAACATTATCAAAAAACGCCATGACATGAAAATTAAGAAAAAAGCCATAGCAAGAAAAGAAAACTAACAAGAAAGTTATAGAAAGAAAACTATAACAAGAAAATAAAAGTTACTGCCAGAATGAGTAAATATTGAACAATTCAACTCCCTATTGGCTAAATTAGCCCACTAAAACCATATAACTCAAAATGATACCCAAAGGCAATAAAACCAAATAGATATTGATTGCTAATTGATATGATTTTTTTACCGTTTTATCTGTTTGGTGGATTTTCATGCTGTTTAACCAAATCAGTTCCATGATTTGCAAAAACACCACCAATAGAATAAAAACAGTAGAAAAGATTCCCATGAAGTAAGCCCAAGGATGGCCTTTGAATAAATAGGCAATGCTGGCTATTATAATAGAAACAACAATAAAGATCATCAAGGTGACTCTTAGTGGAGTAAATGCGGATTGTTTTGTTGCTGTTTTCATGCCTGTATTTTAAACCATACCCGTTTATATATGCCACAATTTCTGGTAAATACCTGCTGTATTTATCAATTCTTGGTGAGTGTCAGATTCAACTATTTTTCCTTGATCCAATCGCATGAATACAATTGGCATTTACGACTGTAGACAATCGGCGAATAACCACCAATACTGTTCTAATTTTTGAAATTTGTAACCAGGAGCTTGTCCGAGAATAGAAAACCTACTGCAGAAAACCTGTTGTGGTGCTCTT
>CAZLZZ010000031.1:0-14964 GCA_964564165.1 uncultured Alcanivoracaceae bacterium
CTATTTTGGAGTGATTTTTGTTTTTATAGTTTTCTGTTCTGGGACAAGCTCCTAGGGTTAGTTGCGATAATAATAAAGTAAGAATAATGAAATAGATAGAACTTTGGTTTTTGGCTGATTTGAGACAGGGTTCAAATTTAGTAATTATTGATTTGAGGACGATTCGCCTGCATCCCATAAGCATTGGTTAAGTTGATATAGTCTTCGACACTTAAGGTTTCTGGGCGGGTTTTTGGGTCAATTCCCACATCTATCAACTGTTGTTCTGTTATGATTTTTTTGAGATTGTTTTTGATAGTCTTGCGTCGCTGGCCAAAGGCTAGTTTAACCAAGGCTTCCATGGCCACTAAATCAACTTGTGGTGGATTATCTCTGGTGGTTAATTTGATTATCTGTGAGTCTACTTTCGGTCTTGGATAAAAGGCTTCAGGCGGCACTATAAACAGTTCTTCGCATTCAAAAGCATATTGCAACATCACGCTTAATCTTCCATAGGCTTTGATGCCGGCTGGTGCGCATATTCGTTTCACCACTTCTTTTTGTAGCATAAATACCATGTCTTTGATTTTGCCTGATTGATACAAAAACCTAATTAACAAGGGTGTGGATATATTATAGGGAAGATTGCCAATAATTCGGATATTGGAGTTGGGTATTTTCCACTCTAAAGCATCTTGGTGGTGAATGGTGACATTGGATTTCATGTCGAATTTAACTTGCAACCTTGGTACCAAGTCATTGTCTATTTCAATCAAGTGTAAATTATTGGTGTATTCAACCAGGTGTTCAGTTAATGCTGCATGACCAGGACCAATTTCATAGACTGTGTCTGTTTTTTGTGGGTTAAAAGCATTGATGATTCTTTCTATCACCGATTGGTCTTGTAGAAAATTTTGCCCAAATTTTTTCTTGGCTCTTAATTTTTCATGATGCCCTTCATGTCGTCTTTCAACCATTGGCCACTAACTCCCGTGTTAATTTCAGTGTTGCTAGCAAACTGTCAGCTGATGCCAAGTTTTTTCCAGCAATATCCAATGCCGTTCCATGGTCAACGCTGGTGCGAATAAACGGCAAGCCTAATGTAATATTTACCGATTGTCCAAATCCCGCATATTTAAGTGGTGCAAGTCCTTGATCATGGTACATCGCCAGTACCGCGTCACAGTGTTTTAATTTCTGGGTGGTGAATAAAGTATCCGCAGGAATAGAACCATAGACATGATGGCCTTGTTGTTTAAATTGCTCGATTACTGGATTTATAATGTCTATTTCTTCGGTTCCTAGGTACCCTCCTTCACCCGCATGTGGGTTTAAACCACACACAGCTATCTTTGGATTGCTTATGCCAAATTTGCATTGCATGTCCTTAATTAATATATTTAAGGTAGTGATTAATCCCAGCTGAGTAATTTCACTGGCGACATCTTTTAAAGGCAAATGTGTTGTCGCCAGTGCCACTCGCATGTGTTTGTTTAACAACATCATTACCACGTTGTCGGTTTTGCTTAGGTTGGCTAAATATTCGGTATGCCCAGAAAATTTAAGGCCTGAATCATTGATAATTCCTTTGTGCAATGGACAAGTAACCATTGCTGAAAACTTATCGTCCATACATCCTTGAGCAGCGATCTCCAACAGCTTCAAAACATAGCCCGAATTGTTGGCGTTTAATCGACCCAACTCAACGGTTTCTGAGGTTGGAATATGTAAACACTCTATTGAATCGAGCATTGAGTCAGGCAAATCTCCCAATAGCCTTTTATCGCCAATAATGACACAATCGTTCAATTGCTTTAACTTTGCCAGCCTAAGAATCAGTTCTGCACCAATCCCAGCTGGCCCGCCAAGGGTTATGGCAATTTTTTTGGGCACTAGAGACGGATATCGATAAATGCTTCGCCTCGAATTTCACTTAACCAACTTTCAATTTCTTCATTCATTTTTCTGGCGTGGATGGACTTCTTGGCTTCTGCACGTTTTAATACATCAGTGATGTCATTTTCACGTTGCCCCATTTTTTGCACAATATGCCAGCCTACCTGTGTCTGAAATGGGCTAGACATTTCATTGTCATCCAAAGCTTTTAATACGTTGCCAAACCTTTGCCCAAAGTCATTGAGTTGGAACCAACCCAAATCTCCACCCAAAGCAGCTGAATTGACATCATCTGAGTGTTCTTCTGCTGCTTCTGCAAAGTCTCCACCGTTTTGCAATTCTTCATTAATGTTGTTAATAATCTCCATTCCTTGAGCTGGGGTCACCAGTTCTGAATTCTCGATCATGATATGTCTGGCGTGGTATTGAGTAATCATTTTTTTTGTTTGCTCACGTTTATCAGACAACTTAATAAGATGAAAGCCACTGGCGCTTCTTACCGGGTGAGTGAACTCACCTACATTCATGGCTTTGATTTGATCTGCAAACAAGGTAGGCAGTTCGTTTGTTGATCTCCAACCTAGGTCTCCACCATCTTTGGCTTTTTGCCCGGTTGAATAAATAGTTGCCAGGTCAGCAAAATCTTTGCCTTTTTCCAATTCTTGATAAATCTTATCCATTTGTGATTTTTTCTCTTGAACCGTTTTTTGGTCTGCTTCTGCATCCACTGAAATTAAAATATGACCCAGTCTTACTTCTGTTTGTGATAATTGATTGTCGGCCAAGAATAAATCAATCTCATGTTCACTCACTTTAACATTTTGATCGGCCAGCCCGTTTCTGATTTTTTCTGTTTTCAAATCTCTGCGCATATCATTGCGGAAATTGGCAAAACTAATTCCATCGTTTTCAAGTGCTTGTTGCATTTGTGGCAAAGTTATTTTGTTTTGCGAAGCTATCAGACTTAAGGCTTGGTCGATTTCAGCTTCTGATATTCTGACACCTGCTGAGTCTGCTTTTTGGATTTGTAATTCGGTGGTGATTAAACGCTCTAATACCTGTTGATCTAAAATGCTTTTAGAAGGCAGTTGACTGTCTCTTGCTTTAAATTGTTGAATAATATTATTCACGGCGCGATCAAGTTCACTGCGCAATATAACCCCATCTTCAACTATCGCGACAATTTCATCTAACAATTCCTCGTTGGCTTTTGTTGGACAATTGACTAAAAATAATACGCTTAATATTAATAATTTTTTCATGCTTTAAAATTCCTCTGAGTATCCCAGAATAGATTGTTTTAGTAAACGTCTTGGGTTCCTGCCAATCGAGCCCAAGCCATTTAATTGTAATTCGAAAAATATGCCGTTGTTTACATCGCCTTGTTCGTTAAATACATAACGCCTACCAACAAACCGGGCTGCCCAACAACAGTTTTTGTGTTCAAAACCAGCTATCGCTTCTATTGTTCTCTTTTCATCCATAGAATAATTCCATCTGGCAATAAAACGGTTGTTAATGCCAATGGGTAGGACAACAGATGTGTCTAACTGTTCAATTTTACCTTGTCTAAACCTATAGGCGAAGTTAAATAGGGAATTATTCTTGCCTTTGTGCTGAAATTTCAACAATGCCCGTTCGGACTGATCGCTTTGCGTGTCCCAATGAATACTAAGTGTTGCTTTCCAGTTGTCGTAAAAATAATTAATCTCTGAAATAATCGGCGATGTACTTCGGGTCTCAACTGAATTATCCAGTTGCACTCTTCTGTCATCAAAATAAGCAATTTGACCCAATGTGATATTCCATTTTTCATTGCCTGATTTATCGAAATGACGTTGGGTGACACCCAGTGATATTTGATTGGCATCGGATTGTCTATCTGCACCTGAGAAGGCATTGGTTTGATATAGCAAGCCACTGCCAAAGGTCAATTCATGGGTATCAAATAAAGGAATGTTTTGCTGATTTTCATAAGGTGTATAAAGATAAAATAATCTGGGTTCGATACTGCTAAATCGTCCATCTGTAAATTGTTTATCAAAATTCAAGCTATAATCCAAAGACAGAATAGGTAAAGAGCGGTTAGTCTTTAATTGACGAATTGTCGATAACTCTGTGTTTGAGTAATCCCAAGTGGTGTACCTATAAGCTACCCTAGGTGTAAATCTGGCATAACTGTTCTGAAAAGATTTCTCAATATAAGGCGTGAAATCCAAACGATTGGCCGTGATAGAATTTTCTCTGTATAAATTATTCCACTCTGAATCCAACCCATAGTTCAAAGTGCTTGCATAATTGTTATTAAACCAAGAGTATTCTAAACTGGGCAAAGATTGATAAGGCTGACGGTTCAATGCAATATTGTCACTGATGATTTGAAAGTCATTGAGCTGTCCTTTAAATATCCAACCATCCCCAAACCCTTGTAGACTCACAAAGGAGTACAAATAAGACCGAGAAGCGGCATAAATATTGTTGCCAAAATCTTCAAAATACTGATTGTCTGATACATTGTTGTACTTAGAAGTCAATGACCAATTGGCATTGAATGATTGACGATGGCTGACTTCTATGTAACTTCTATCGTCCTTGAATGTGTCGTCAGAGGGCAAATAACTGGCCTGAAATTCTCCGACATAGTTTTCACCCAAATATCGAAACTGGCCTGAAAGCATACCACCACGTTCGGTTAATATTCTTGGGGTAATTGTCGCATCCATATTCTGTGAAATATTAATATAATAAGGAACTGCCAGTTCGAAACCATTGTTGGAAGAGTTACTTATCTCGGGAATCAAAAAGCCACTCTGCCTTTGGTCGCTTAATGGTATTTTTGCATAGGGCAAATAAAACAGTGGCACACCTTTGAACCTTAAAGTCATCTTCCGAAACGTTCCAACCTGATTTTCCAGATCTAAATCTGCTGTTTCTGCTTTTATAAACCATTGCTGGTCTTCTCTTGGGCACGTTGAGTAAGTTAAGCCCGATAAATGACTGGTATTTTTATCTGTCTTAAAAGTTTCAGCTTTACCATTGGATCCGGTGTCGTTTATTTGGTAATAAAGCTTGGACAAGTTTGCCGTTTCTTTGTTTAAATCAACAGATGCGCTCTCGGCTTCAATATACTGCTTGCCATCTGAATAGGTTAACGGCGATTCTATGCTAACCTGTTGGGTTTTATCGTTATAAAACAACTCTTTGGTTTGTATAGATTGCTTGCCCATGCTGATACATACATCTCCGCCTACTTTTAACACACCATCATCTGTGGGAAGAAAATACAAAGCATCTATGGTCGTGGACTCTAATAGCGAATCTGCCACACACACTTGACTCGCGGGGTTTTTTTTGTTTTCTTGGCATTGAGTAAATCCAATGCTGTAAAAACAAATGTTACATAAAACAATTAAGATGGGGGCTTTCATACTATTCATACTATTCATATTTATAAACAATTGTTAAATTTTCAGATTTCTATTTTACAATCAAGGCGACATATTCTAATATGTGTAGTGAATAATGTCTTTGGATATTAATATTTTTTGCCCTGAATCTATGTATTATCATATTTTTAGGTTTATTTTAAAATTAGAGGAGTTAATTATGGCTGGTAAATTTGTAATAAGTAAAGGAAAAGATGGGAAAGATTATTTTGTATTAAAAGCAGGTAATGGCGAAGTCATTATGTCATCTCAAGGATACAAGTCTGCCTCAGGTTGCGAAAATGGTATTGAGTCCGTTCGCGAAAATTCACAAGACGAATCAAAGTTTGAATGTCGTGAGGCCAAAGATGGACGCAATTATTTTGTATTAAAAGCAAACAATGGGCAAGAAATCGGCCGCAGTCAAATGTATAAAACACAAAGTGGCTGTGACAATGGCATGGCTTCAGTGGCTAAAAATGCACCTGATGCAAAGTTATCTGACGAAAGATAATAATACCAGTGTTTATTTTGATTAAGGAGCACAAACATGGTGCTCCTTTTTTTTATGAGGATGATTAAATGAATTGGTACCAAGATGATGAATTGTGGGAAAAGTTCTACGATTGGATGTTTGACGAAGAAAGCTTTCAACTGGCTCAACAACAGATACCACAATTGTTGTCTTTAATTAATCATCCAATTGAATCAATTTTAGACTTGGGCTGCGGACCTGGCAGACACTGTTTGGCTTTTGCGAAAATGGGCTATGCTGTCACTGGCATAGATATGAGTCAGTTCCTGCTTAGCAAAGCCGTGACCAAATCCAAGGAAATGTCATTGAAAGTAGATTTTATTCAAGCCGATATGCTTGATTTTAAAACAGACAAGAAACAAGATTTAATCGTCAATATGTTCAATTCATTTGGTTATTTTAATACCCCAAAAAAAAACCAACAAGTCATCAACCATGCCTTTAATAACCTTAACAAAACGGGAACATTTATTATCGACACTGTCGGCAAAGAAACCCTTGCAAAAAATATCGAGCCTGTACATCTGTCGGAAAACTCCAATGGCGACTTGCGAATAGAACGGCCTTTGTTGATAGATAACTTGCAGATTTTCTCCAACCAATGGATACTTATCAGTGACGATACAGTCTTTAAAAGAAGTTACCAACACTATGTTTACACGCCTGTTGAATTAACAAACATGTGCAGGCAAGCTGGTTTTGATTCAATACAAATTTATGGCGATCTTAATGGCGAAGAATACGGCTTAGACTCAGATAGGCTGGTTGTGGTGGCAGAAAAGCATTCTTGAAAACCTCTCCTTTTGCATTAGTATTAACGACTATCCCGTGGTTTGCTTAGCCACATTAAGAGCATGTAACTATTTTATTCCTGCCTGAATTTTTTGCATCATAAAGGGCTTTATCTGCTTGATCAATCAGGTGGTAAATCGCATCTAAACTTTTTAAGTCTTTTGGATTTGAAGATTCACAGACACCAATAGAGATGCTGGTATTTTTTTCTTTATTTTCTATCAATCTCCGAATTTCTTCCGCTTTTTCTAAGACAAACGATTTACTACAGTCAAGCATAATGACAACGAATTCTTCTCCTCCATACCTGGCGATGATATCACTGGGTCTGTCTATAGTATGCATCAAAAACTGCGCTGTTTTCTTTAGTAAATCATCCCCTGCCATATGACCATTGCGGTCATTAAACAACTTAAAATCATCCATGTCCATCATCATTACTGCGATGTTTTTCACTTCTTTGTTGGTCAAATTCTTAATAAACTCATCCAAATAGAAACGATTGGACAATCCTGTCAAACCATCTAAATGGGCCATTTTTTGTAAACTCACATTGGCTTTTTCCAATTGCTGGGTTTTGCTTTTGATGATTGTTTTTAACTCTTGTTTTTGATGTTCGTGAATTATCTCTCGCCATTTAATCAATAAATAAAACAACAAAGCCAGCAACAGTATAGCCACAATAATCCAGGCTACCTTTGCTAATGTAGTCAAATACCAAAGTGGATTAACAACGAAATGATAGGCATCCAATGTCTATAGTTTTCCGCTTGAATCCTTAGCTTGTACATTTAATACATATTTTCCTGCAGTGATATTACTGATTTGAATTTTGCTATCATTGTTATAGTCCGACCATTTTTCAGACTTTCCCAAAAGCTGAAAACGGTATAGATTGCTTGTGTAATTCTTTGCATCATCTAATACATATGAAAAGCTTAAAGTTACATTGCCTTGTTCAAAGCTAGTGACTTCCTTTGGGTTTAATGGCAATAGTTGCTCTACATTCTGTTGTTTCAATGAAACCTTAGTCATGCGCAAAGTATAATCAATTGATTCCTGCTCTACTGGTTGTTTTTTAAGATAAGTAATCAGAATACCATTAGATAAAATCTTTACTTCATTGCCAATGATTCGAATTTCGTCAATACCGCCCTGCAAATATCGACTCATATCAAGTAGCTGCCATTGTTTATCAATATCTTGATGAAAAAACTTAAAGTGGGTAAAACCATAAAACAAGCCATCCTCTGCTTGCAGCAATTTATTGATTTCTAGACCTTCTAATAAAGCCTCTAATTGTGGAAATATTTGTTTAGGGGGGTATTCTTTGCTGATTTTAAAAACCCCCTTTGAATTGTATGCAATAATTTCGTTAGATTGAGTTAACAACAAAGCGGTGCTTTCATATTCGGCACTGTCAAATTGGTAAAGTGAATTGACTTTTTCTTGTTTTAATATGTTGCCATTCTCTAAATCTATTTCTACGTGCAAAAGACCTTCGGCATTTGTGCTCATTAAAATAGAACCCCGTTTATCTTCCACAATGGACAGTGCTCTCTGTGAATAAAAAGGTTTAAACTGCCACTTGGTTTCATTTTTGTAGAGTAATTGAACATCTAACTCGGTAGTAACAAACATCAACTGTGGGTTGTAGCGAGAGGGCAATAATTCTCGGGGATAAATAATATCGGAAATGGGCTCTATTGTTGTTTCTTTTCCTGAAATATCAACCAACATGAGTTTGTGCGATTCTAACAACAGTAGCTGCTTATCATTTAGTGGGAAAATGTCCCATGCTTCTTGACTGGTCCATTTCAATCTGGTGAATAACCTGTGCTGGTAACCCAATTGTAGCTTGTCTTCAAAAAAAACACCCGCACTACTGGCAACATACAGCTTGTCGTTCCAACTCTTTACATCATGAATACTGCTAGCCAGTCCAGCGTCCTTGCCTTGAATTCTCAAAACGCTAGGCCACTGAATGAAAAAGATTTCAAATTCTGTTAATACAATCAATTCATTGCCACTGGTTCTGATGATTCTAGATATCCATTCATTAGTCAACTGAAAAGACTGGGCTGTTAAATTATTGATATCGACAAATGTCAATAAACCATTGTTGGCTCCCAACACTATTTTTCCTTCTCCCAAAGATGCAGTCCACACGTAATTATCTAGGGCTGGTAACTTTTTCTTAAAATGCAAATGTTTGATTTGATTGTTTTCAATCACTCTCCAATCATCGCTATGAGACAAGAGGAAGATTGACTGCTCATCTATGTATTGAAATTTATATATAAGTTCATTATTGGACAACATAATAGAGCTGTTAACCCAATAAATTTTTTCTAATTGTTTAAGGCCCGTGTCCCTGTCTTGCACTATGAATTTATTATAATAGCAAAAAATATTGCCAAGCTTTGCTGTGAAATCCCAACTTTTAGTAATGCCTTTTGACTGGTTATACACAAAAATATTGTACAAGCTAACGAAGGCAATATCATCACCACAAGCAGATATGTGCCAAATATCCTTAAATTGACCCTGGTACTCTTTGGGTGTAATATTTTTAAATTGATAGCTGCCATAGGCATCCTTGTAGATATAACCAAACAGTCCAGATCCTCCATAATAAATCCGGTCTTGACCGTTAAAATATAGCCGCCTAATGGATACATCTTCTCCAATTTCGAGAATATGCCACACTGTCCCATCGAAAATTTTGACGCCATTGATATAGGCCACATATAGTACTTTTTCATTGTCCCTAGCCATGTCATAGTGGTAGCCATGTTTAGATGGTGGTATTTTTAGCGTTTTATAAGGTGGGTTACCAATGATTTCCGAATATGCAGAATTGGCCAATAACAATACAAACCCCAGAATAAGGATACTTTGTTTTGTAAGACTTATTTTCCCTCTAAACATATAAACATTATAGTCGAAAGCTTTTTAAAACCGTTCCAAGTTAACCATATCACTAAGAAAAGTTATAATTAGCCCACAAAATACAGCAAACCGTCGATAGTTTAACAAGAATTGCCTTTTTCTGTATATTCCATTGTTCTATGAAATATACGGGTTAAACGTGAAATATTAGTGCAAGAAAAAAATCCCGTCTCATCCTCTAACGACATTGATTGCAACCAGAGGCATAAATTCATACCAATTTTGAGAGCATTTCCATATCGTATTCAACCATTTCTTCGCCCGATTGAATCTTTTTAATAAGATCAGGATTGGCAATAAAAGCTCTGCCGATAGCCACCAAGTCCGCTTTATTATCTTTAATCGCCTGCCCTGCCATTTCAATGGAATAACTGCCACAAGTAACAAACGTGCCCCGATAATGTTTTCGGATAAATTCACTGGCTTTTCCACCGCCTAGATAGTCGAATGTATAATGATCGCTAAATGCACCCAAATGGACATACGCGATATTTTTGCTGCTGAGTTGCTCAAATAAATACTGATAAATTTGCTCATCACCTGATGTATACTCTAGATGGACGTAAGCTTGTGGGGAGTGTCTAATCGCGGTTCTTCCTGCTCCAATTGCAGTGCTGACAGCATCTACAACCTCTAAAGCAAATCTTGCTCTGCTTTCTGAATTTCCGCCATATTCATCTGTGCGTTTATTGGTTTCTTGGCGCAAAAACTGGTCGATTAAATAACCATTGGCTCCATGAATTTCTACACCGTCAAAACCCGCGTTGATGGCATTTTTGGCAGCTTGCACATATTTTTGTATCAAATCTTTGACTTCTTGTGTGCTTAATTCTCTTGCCATTTCATATACAGTATCTTTGGTTCTTGGCACTTTGCCATGCCACGATGTTGCAGAAGCACTTACAGGAGCCTGACCTGTGTAAATGGAATGTGCTACTCGACCACAATGCCACAATTGACAAAATATTTTGCCTCCTTTGGCATGCACACCCTGGGTTGTTAGTTTCCAGCCTGCAATTTGCTCTTTGTTATAAATTCCTGGCGTATTGGGGTAACCTTGAGCCAATGGGTCGATAATGGTCGCTTCGGATACTATTAATCCCACATCGGCTCTTCTGGCATAATAATCGGCCATCAACTGTGTGGGCACCAAGTTTTTGTCTGCAAAACACCGAGTCAGAGGAGCCATAACTATGGCGTTGTTAAGGCTGATGGCATCATTGAGTTTTATGGGCTGGAATAAATTTGAGTTCATGGTAGGGCCTTACTTATTAATTCTGATTAATTCTGATTAATGATCAATATTGGTGCACTTTGTTTAAATTCAACGCTGAAAACCACACCTTTTGGATTGCTTGTATTTTCGGCCTTTAAATCGGCTTGATGATAACGGCAAATTAACTGGACCAAGTGCAAGCCCAACCCCAAATGTGTGGTTTGTTTGTTTTCTCTTTTCCTTATAGACACCAGTGAGTCAAATATATTTAAACCCTTTTCTGGCAGTTGCGAGTCTGTATTAAAAACCTGCAATGTCACCTTATCCCCAAGAGATTTCACGGAAATTATTATATACCCATCTTTGCTAATAAAGTCCTTGGCATTGTCCATCAATTTATCAACCATTTGTGAAATCAAATCTTTTGAACCATTGATATACAGCTTTTGTGTGGTTATATTTGTTTTAAGATTGGGAACAATGCTTTGATAAGAATTTGCCAATTGCTGGATTAATTCACTCAAATCAAATTTTTCTTTGGGTGTTTGTTCTAGTGTGTATTTAAGCTGACTGAGCTCACCCAGTTGGTTAAGAATAAACCGCAACCGCTTGGTTCCATCTTGGGCACGAATCAAAAAATCTGGGTCATTGTCCATTTCCAAATTGTCTAATGAAGATTGAACAATCGCCAAAGGTGTTTTCATTTCATGTGAAAGCCTAGAGCCTAGGTCTTTTAAATATTGGGTGTATTCACGCATTTCTCTTAGCATTGACTCAATACCACGAGATAACTCTCCAATTTCATCGCTAGATTTGTGTGATGGCATCTCAACAGTCATGCGACCGGAGTCGTCTAAAACCGATTGCAAAGCGCGATTCAGTTTCTTTATCCGCCAAGCTAAAAACAACGAATACCCCAAATAAGCCAGCATTAGCAATAGCACTACTGCAATCATCATAATCCCAGCTTTTAGCAAGGTTTGAATCATGTTTTGCTGACCTTGTGGCATCATACTTGTTAATTCATAAGTGATATTGTCTTCAATAATCGTCTGCTTTATTCCTGCCATACCGTCATCTTTGCGGTAAAACCACTTGTTGTCAGCACTGTTATCAATAACAAACAACCATTGATAAATGGGTGTAATCATCCATTGCCAAGCAGATATTTTTTGGTTTTTCGGGAGTTTATCACTTTGATATATCAACCTGTTTTCTTTGTCCCTGATTGTAAATTGATTGTTTATCGGGGTTATATCTGAAATGATTTGTTCGAGTTTTTTATTGTTGGATACTATGGGCAATAGTTTTAAGGTTTTTTGCTTATCATCTACTAACGTACCTGCGATTGTTTTTCCTATTATTGCATCTTTGTCAATGTAGTTTATATTAGCAAAACCCAGATGGTTTGAGTTATCATTTTCAAACAGTATTTCTAAAGTATAGCCACCTGCTGTTTCATGCCAATATGCCTGATTACTAGGCCCATTTTTACTAATACGTTCTGCTTGAATTTCACCTTCTCCTTGGCGATAATACTTGTACTGATGCAAGCCACGGTTATTGACCAAGCCAACTATAACGTAATCATTCTCAAAAATATTTGCTGGGTTGATTGAAATATATTTGTCATTACTGACAATAAACAATGCCAAGTTATTTTGAAATTTTGCTATTTGAACGGTGAGCTGATGCTGATGATTTATATATTGATAAGCAACAATGTCAGTCCATTCATTGCCGTATCCATCAACAGAAATGTCGTTTAAGCCTCCTAGAACCAAGCCTTCTAATTCAATATCAGAGTTGTTTTTTAAAATTTGTCTAACGGATGCTTGCAAAGAAGACAATGTATTTTGCGAAGCTTGCTCAATACTTAAGCGAAATTCTTTATCAACACTTTTTAAAGCAAACCAACCGGTTATGGGAAACAACAAGCTCAACAATGCCAAAAACAAAAGCTGGTACTTTAGCTTCATTCACTTTTCCAACGATAACCCATTCCATGAACAGTATCAATACAGTTAAACTGCGCATCATGAACAATAAATTTTTTACGAATTCTTTTGATGTGTGAAGTAATGGTAGACTCGTCCACATAGACATTGGCATCACTCATCAATTGATCGCGGGTTTTGACGTGGCCTTTGTGGCGGGCAAGTGAAACTATCATCCAAAATTCTGTAACCGTTAAATCAACAGCATTTTCCTGCCAAAAAATTTGTAAATTATCGGTTAATATTTTTAAATCACCTTGCACAATGGTGTTCTTTTTGGTTTTATTTTTTTCGGCGTTTTTCCCTGACAAGTCTTGCCTTCTAAACAAAGCCGCGACTCTGGCCAATAAATGTGGCAAGGAAATATCTTTACTCAAATAATCATCGGCACCAAGCCGCAAACCAGAAACCATGTCGAATTCATTGTCTCTTGCGGTTAAAAACAGAATAGGCAAAGTTTGTGATTGAGCACGCAAGAATTGACACAGTTCAAACCCACCATCAGGTTCATCGCCCAAACCCACATCGATGATAACCAAATCAGGCAAAGATTGTGACAAGTGTCTTTTGGCTGCGTCTAATTCACCATAACCGGTGACAACATAGCCTTGACGCTGAAGTGCCGCTTGGTAGTTGGCCAAGATACTGGGTTCATCTTCCACAATAACGATTTGCTTTTTTGGCATAATATTAATTCCTGAATTCGTATAATAAGTAGTGCTTGACTCAAGCCCTTTTCTTAAATGCTTGTATAGATTCAATGTCATTTTTTTCGGCTTGTTGCGCCTTAAATATATCATAGCGAATTTGTAAATTAAGCCAGAAATCTGCAGATGTACCAAAAAATTTAGCTAAGCGAAGAGCTGTGCTTGGTGTAATCCCTCTTTTTTTATTTATCAATTCATTAACTCTTTGATAAGAAACATGAATCGCATCTGCCAAGTCTCTTTGACTGATTCGCATTGGCACAAGAAACTCTTCCTTCAGCATTTCTCCTGCATGTGTCGGTTCTCTTTGTATGGGTATTCTCATAATTTCACTCAATGATAATCGGTTATTTCTACATCAAACAGGCCTGACTCACCCCATTTAAAACATATTCTGTATTGATTGTTAATTCTTACACTAAATGTCTCTTTTCTGTTTCCTGTTAGCTTTTCAAGGCGATTACCCGGAGGAATATTTAATTCATCTAGGTTGATAACAGAATCAAGTTGATCCAGCTTTCTGGTTGTGACTCTTAATAGCAAGTCAGGACAGGTTTTTCTGGTGTTTTTTGTACATATCCCGTTAAAGATATCTTCAGTTGCCTGATTTTTAAAAGATACAATCATTTTAACATGATAGCACGGTATCCATGCTATTAACAATGATTATTTAGCTTATTCTTGAGATTTCTTTCCGATTTTTTTCATACATCAATTCGCCCCTTGATTAAGGAATCAATCACTGCGGGTTCAGCCAAGGTAGAGGTGTCGCCCAAATCATCGGTTTCACCAACCGCTATTTTCCTTAAAATCCTGCGCATGATTTTTCCAGAACGAGTTTTAGGTAACACTTGAGTAAATTGGATGGCATCAGGTTTTGCGATGGCGCCAATGACTTCTCTCACCTTTAAAATAAGTTCATTTCTCAATCCATTACTGGGTTGACTACCAGAAATTAATGTCACATAAGCATAAATCCCCTGGCCTTTGATGTCATGTGGTATGCCCACTACTGCTGCTTCTGTTACTAATTCATGTTCTACCAAGGCACTTTCTACTTCTGCAGTGCCCATGCGATGACCCGATACATTAATAACATCATCAACACGGCCAGTAATCCAATAGTATCCGTCTTTATCGCGGTGCGCACCATCACCGGTAAAATAATAACCCGAATACTGAGAATAATAAGTTTCGATTAACCGATCATGATTACCATACAAACTGCGAGCTTGTCCTGGCCATGAATCTTTTATGACTAAGAACCCACTTTGATCATTGCCTTGCAATTCGTTGCCATCGGTATCTAGTAAAGCCAATTGCACCCCAAAAAATGGAGAACTTGCTGCCCCTGGCTTTAAATCTGTAACACCAACCAATGGTGTAATCATAATGCCACCAGTTTCTGTTTGCCACCATGTATCTACAATCGGGCAGCGCGATTCACCTACAACTTGATAATACC
>CAZLZZ010000031.1:14974-26574 GCA_964564165.1 uncultured Alcanivoracaceae bacterium
AGCCTCAGGATTGATGGGCTCACCAACAGAGCCTAGTATTCTTAAGCTTTTGCGACTAGTTTTCTTAACCGGTTCATCGCCTTCTCGCATCAATGCACGGATGGCTGTGGGCGCGGTATAACAGATATTTACTTGGTGTTTGTCACACACTTGCCATATTCGGCTGGCATCGGGATAATTGGGCACGCCTTCAAACATGAGCGTGGTCGCCCCATTGCACAAAGGGCCATAAACCACATAACTGTGACCCGTTATCCAACCAACATCGGCAGTACACCAGAACACATCATCGGCATGGTAGTCAAACACCATTTCATGGGTATAACCTGCGTACAATAGATAACCCGCCGTGGTGTGCAATACGCCTTTGGGTTTGCCTGTTGAACCCGATGTATACAAAATAAACAACGGATCCTCGGCATTCATTGACTCACATTCACAAACCGTTGCCATGTCTTTTTTAACCGCTAAATAGTCTACGTCAATGCCATCATTCCAAGGCGTATGGACACCCGTATATTTAATGACAATAGAATGCTTAACTTCTACTGAGCATAATTGGATCGCTTTATCTACTGTTTGTTTTAACGGAATTTTTTTACCTGCTCGAATACCTTCATCGGCAGTAATGATGTAAT
This sequence comes from uncultured Alcanivoracaceae bacterium, assembly GCA_964564165.1. Lineage (GTDB taxonomy): Bacteria > Pseudomonadota > Gammaproteobacteria > Xanthomonadales > Marinicellaceae > NORP309. The sequence continues at coordinate 15,613 of CAZLZZ010000031.1, forward strand.
GTGAGTCACAATCATCCATTCGCCCTGCCAAAGCTTCGGCTGAAAACCCGCCAAAAACCACCGAATGAATCGCACCAATGCGCGCACAGGCAAGCATCGCATAAGCCGCTTGGGGAATCATCGGCATGTACAAAGTTACTCTATCGCCCTTAACCACGCCCAATGATTTCAACGTGTTGGCAAATTGACACACTTCATCGTGCAATTTTTGATAACTGATATCCAGTGATTGATTGGGGTCATCCCCTTCCCAAATAATCGCCGTTTGAGCCGCTTTTTCTTGTAAATGTCGATCGATACAATTGTAACTGACATTGAGTACACCGTCTTGGAACCATTTGATCGACACTGCTTTGTCACTCCAATGCGACTCTTTAACCTTGGTAAATGGTGTGATCCAGTCTAGCCTTTGACGGGCTTGTTCTTTCCAAAAGTTTTCATTGTCATTAATCGAGCGTTGATAGAGTGCTTGGTATTGTTCTTTATTAACGTGTGCTTTCTTAGCGATTTCAGCCGGGACACTATAAGTTGTGTGTGACATGTTTGTTGCCTCTTTATTTGGGATAATTATAACCCAATAGTTGTTAATATTAAAAACTATTTCCGCAATTTGAAATTAGGCCAAACCAGAAGTTTAGCTCTGTTTGTTACAGTAGTGTCTGGTTAAGAATTGTATGGTGGGTTTTTAAACCAGACATTATGAGCCTATTCTAGACAACAGATAAGAGTACTCATCTTCACTGATAACCTCAAAACCATTTCTTAAATAAAAGCGGTATGCTGCCGTATTCACTTTAAAGCACTTTAGATTGATAGTGTTTCTTGCTTGCTCGGTTTGAATACTTGCCAGTAATTTTGCTCCAATGCCCTTACTTTGATAGCCTGCTTCTAAAATTATCATATTTATATAGAGGTCTTCACTGTTCGATTTAAATTGAATAGGTTCAAACTGAATAGCTTTAAACTGAATAAGTTTAAATTGAACATATCCGATTGCAACCCCTTCACAAACAACTATAGATGTCTGGTAGTCAGATAAACTCTTTAAAAAATCACTCTTTTGCCATTTTTCATCCCAACCCCAGATGGTTTCTATATGTTGTTTCAACGCAGTGATATAGGTTTTCCACAGATAGGGTAAATCTTTTTTACAGATGGGTTTGAGTGAAAATTGAGGTATATTCATTCAACATTTACTCAGGCTGATTATTTCACACGGTAAATCTTGGCATTTTGTTTCTTTGTGAGTTTCTTTGTCCGTGGCTTTGTGTTGAATGGTGGTTTTCCTCGCCAATATTGTATCAACAAATAACCACACAGCGGCCCAGCTAAATAAGCAAGATTGCTTAAAAACCCTGTCCTATTGCCCAATAAACTAATAAAGACAACGGCCGCATAAATCATCACCAAGTATTTGGCTTTAACAGGAATAGGCGGAAGCAATAGATACACCTCACGATTCGGCCACATCATTCCATAAGCCAACAATAGCGCAAAAACCAAACCCGAAATACCCACAGCAAACAAACTGCCCACTAACAAGTGTGCAACAGCAGTGGCGACAATACAAGAAACAGCAAAAATAGCAAATCGTTTTTGTCCCCAGTACTCTTCAATTTGGTATCCGAATAACCAAATAGCCAATACGCTAAAAAGCAGTTGCGTAAAATCAAAACTTATAAGCGCATAAGTGATCATTTGGATGGGATTAAATCCATTGTCAAAACCTTTGAGAACAAAAAAGTAGGGGTCAAAGAATTTTCCAATAACATAAGCTGCCATCAATGCAATCACTAAGTAGCGAGTAATTGTAGGCAGTTTTAAAAAATAGTAGCGAACATGGTGATAGGCTTTTTTTATGTTGTTTTGGATTTCTTGTTTATTCATTAGGGAAATAGTCATTTAGGGTTGCTGGGTAAATAATACCATCGTCGCGAAATTCAAGGGTAATAAGCGCACAATTTGCTGGCTTCATATAAATGTCATGTCCACATAAGTTATTAATCAATTGACTAAATGTTGGGTTGTGACCTACCAAAACTATATTGCTTACAGACTCTTTGGCAATTTTATTCACCCAGACACTGGCAACAGTTGAATACAGTTCGCGGTGAAAATGGCAACTTGATGGTTTGTTGGTTTGGCAAATCAAATCTGCGGTCTGTTTTGTTCGAACAGCTGCTGAAGCAATACATAGCTCCAGTTTTATATTCAGCGATTGACATTTTTGCTGAATATAGGCAGCAGTTTTATTGACTCTATTGATTCCTTTTGTGGTTAACTCTCTTTCAAAATCAACGCCCGAACCAAAATCCGCATGCCCATGTCGAACAATAAAGATATTTTTCATTCTGTTTGCGCAGTCACTCATGACATCAATTTTATTTGAGATAAATAGTAATTAACAACCGTTTGATTACTTAAACCTTTGTCCAAGGATTTTATTTTTCGAGAAATGAGTTCTATTTTTGGTGCATTTTCTTGTTTTAAGTGATCAAAAGCCAACATGCCAATTTTAGAATTGAAACTTTGTAATTCAAAAAAATACTGTTCTTGCATTTCCCCAAAAAATGTCTGTGCCGATAATTTGTTTTTAGAGACACTCTGAATTTCATTGTAAACATTGATACTAGATTGCGCATAATCCTGTAGGTTTGCTGCCACATTTGCCGTATCTATATCACAAGCCAGATAGGCCAATTGTTTGTCATTGTCTTCAAAACATTCAACGTTTTTCAATAAATATTTAACCAAGTTTCCTTGATAAATATTGCCTGATGTGTCTTCTCCTTTGCCAAAGGTGCTGCCATGAATCATCAGCTTCAATAATTCTTTGTGTTCATTTGTTACTATATTTTGACTGTCAACTGCATCCAAAATTCTAACCATTTCTTGAAAGCTGGCTTGTTCATTGTCGCCAATTAATACTGACTCGTTATTTTTTTTTGATTGGCACAAATCATGACCACACATGAATATTGATAAAAGCGACCAACCGTAGTCATTAATCGACTGGCTTTCTGACATGTGAGAAATAGCAATTAAACGGTAGAGTAAATCATCAATGTGTTTTTCGCTGTGATAACTTCTGGGGTTTTTGTTGAGGCTTCCATTTCGCAGTGCCATACGTGCATAAGAAACAATCAAAGCATCCGAGACAACCATCTGCGCACCTCTGTCTTTAACCGTTTCACAAAACCAATCGTGCCAAATTGAAAATACTGAATTAAATTGCGGAAGTTTGAAGTTTAATAACTCCCACGCCTGATCAACACAGGAAATCTGTTTTTCAATGCGGTCAGGTGGAAAAATCATGTATAAAATTTAGTCATAATTACACCATTTTACATTCACCAATTATTTATGCAAGGTAAATCAACACCTTACATTGATTCGATATTTTTAAATCTATGTAAATATGGCTTTTAAGATGAAGAAAAACACAATAGAAAGTGTCGCCCCAGCAGGAATTGTAATAACCCATGAAGTAAAAATACCTCGAACCACATTTAAATTAATAGCACTAATGCCCTTTGCCATGCCCACGCCCAACACCGCACCAACCAAGGTATGCGTAGTTGATATGGGCATACCTGTAGAAGAAGCCACCACAATTGTCATAGAAGCAGCCAACTCCGCCGCAAAACCTCTAGAAGGAGTCAATTGAGTGATTTTCCTGCCAACCGTTTCCATTACCTTGCGCCCATAAGTCGCCAAACCAATGACAATACCAACACCACCAAGTACCAATATCCAAGTATCAAGTGCCGCTTCACCAGTAATCGCACCGCTTTTAGCTGTTGACACAACGGCAGCTAAAGGACCTACCGCATTTGCCACATCATTGGATCCGTGGGCAAAAGCAAGACCACAGGCAGTAATGACCATTAAAACAGCAAATACTTTTTCTACTGTATGGAAATGAAACTCTTTTTCTTTTTCTACATCCGGTTGAATTTTGGAGATAAATATTGCACCAATAACAGCAACCACAATACCGATCATCGCGGCATATAAATAAGATTCACTTTCCGAAATTGGTATATCAATCACATGTTTAAGTCCTTTTTTAATGGTCACTAAAGTCATAAAAAATGCCGTTAAAAATATATAAAACGGCACATACCGCTTGGCTTTTTTCAAAGGATCATCGGCTCTCAATATTAACACTTGAACACTTTGGAACAATAAAAAGGCAATGATTCCCGAGGTTAGTGGCGATATCACCCAACTCATGACTATATTACCAACCTTGTCCCAGTTTACCGCATCCATGCCAATTCCCACCGCTGCAAAACCTACTACCGCGCCAACGATAGAGTGTGTGGTTGAAACTGGCCAACCTTTTCTCGAAGCGATAAGCAACCACGTACCCGCGGCCAATAAAGATGCGAGCATACCAAAAATCAACAGTTCTGGTGTACCTTTAAAAACATCAGGATCAACAATGCCTTTTCTTATTGTAGAGGTTACCGCACCACCTGCTAAAATAGCCCCACTAAATTCAAAAATGGCCGCAATTATAATGGCTGTCTTTACCGTTATGGCTTTTGAACCTACCGAAGTTGCCATCGCATTGGCGACATCATTGGCACCAATACCCCACGCCATAAATAAGCCAAACACGATGGCAAGCGTAATATATGTTGTTTGATAATCCACTCTAAATTCCCCTTATTTCGCTAGTAACAGTTCTAAACGACGGCCAACACGTTCGGCCATATCTGCAATTCCACCTACTTTATCAATGAGTTTGTATAAAAACATCACATCGATTGGAGGCATATTCTTTTCGATTTTAAACAACTCTTGTTGTAAATCACTTTGTTTTATATCTGTCTTGGTTTCAATTTCATCCAAATTATTGATTAATTCTTGAACCAACTTGACTGCCGATCCTCGAAAACCCGTTTCGTATAATTCATCTAATTCATGGACACTTATCTTTGCAATTTTAACTGCATCTATACACAACTCAGCAAAAGAAATAAACTTAGGGTACATAATATCTGGAATCTGAATTTTACGTTGTTTGACCATGCCAGAAATACTTTTGGCATGATTGGCAATTTTGTCTTGTACCAAAACCAATTCTAATAAATCCTGTCTTGGAACTGGCATAAATAGACTTTTTGGTAAATTGGATCGGATTTTTAACTTTTGATTGTCGGCTTCATTTTCTAACTGTCTTATTTCTTTATTGATTGATTCAACTTTGTCCCAATCATTTAAATTGGATGCAACAAATATCGAAGGCAATAATGACGCGCACTTAAAAGCTGTAGCTATGTGATTCTGAATAGGGTATACGGGAGACTTTCCAAGCATTTCTGCAATTACATTTTTCACTTTGAGTTCCTCATATTTAAAAAACAACATTTTAACCCAAAGAAATTAGATTAATCTATTGTTTAATTCAATTGTATTTAAAAATTACTTGTATAGCAAGTTTGTCACACAATTGTCACATTGGTTTTGTGCAGTAATACCATTGGCTCAGGAGTTCAGGGATATGGGTACTGCCTTTAATCCTCAAAACCACTTTTAAATATGACCCCAAGACTATTGGCGCAAGATTGGATTTTGATATCATCGATATCCCAACCATCAAATCCAACTGCTGTATCGGTAACCAAACGAAATCGCAATAAAATGGTTTGATCAAGATAATCACCAAGGTCAATAATTGACTCAAGGTAGGATTGAGGGTTGCCACACCAAGCCTTTTGACCTGCTAGAAGACTATTTGATTGTAAAGAGCCATCATAGGGGTCAGTTAGTAATTTATTATTGTCAATGGAAACAAAAGAGCTGCCTTCATCGGTTGAAATTTCTAATAACCCTCCATCCCAACAGCCTACTTCACCGTTTGCTTCTATATCCTGTGCATTATTGAAATGTAGTGTCAGGGTGTTATTACCAGCGGGTAAGATTATGGCTGGTGAAGTTAACACTGTATCGGATTGAAATGGTAAGTCAGTTATATGCCAATGTTGAATACCGGCATCTGGATTAATATTGGAAAGAACCCAATTATTACTCCCAACAATCGCAGTTGAACTCCATCCTTGGGCGCCGGTTTCAAAATCATATTCTGCCAATATATTGGCACTTATCCCTGTTTCACACTGACCTGGCAATGGCGCTGAAATGAATGTTTTGGCCACTGATACGACCCCATTCCCACAAATGTTTTGAGTGGTAATCCGCCAATAGTAATTTGTTTCTGGCAATAAAAGTACTGTTGACTCATAACTTGATGCGTGGGTAATCTGTGATTCTACAATAACATTAAACGCAGAATCTGTGGACAATTCAAACAAGTAAGAGGTACTGCGAGCAATAGCCTGCCACTGAAATGTTCGCAAAAGCGTGGAAACTCTAAGAGCATTATTAGCAGGAGAGGTCAACTGCGCAACCTCGGGAACACCATCAACAACAGTCAAATTCAATGGCGTTGTAGAAACCAAACTGGCATTCAAACTATCGGTAGCAATAACCGTCATTGAATAGTTGTTTTCAGCCACATTGTTTGATAAATTGGATATCAGCATCTGGCTGGAATTATCAGGGTTAACAACTGGATTGATTGAAAAATCACAAGAGGCAGATGTTGGACAGCCCAATAGAGATAAATTTGTTGTTGCTGTATAATTTCCTGTTAAGTTCAAATCAAAAGTCGCCAAATCATTGATAGCACAAACCGATTGAGCTGGCTTACTGGCAACCACAGCGACACAATCAGGGAAATTAAATGCACCAATTCTTGTGTTCCAACTGTTGTCGCCGGTAGTTTGTATATATTGGGCAGACATCCAAAACCGACAATCATCGGCTGGATCGACATTCATAGAAGAATAATCTCCCCATCGAAAAGTAGAGGTTTGCACACCTGTTGCTTCTATTAATGTGGCTTCATTGCGCATTTGTCCCAATGGCTCGTTTGTGCGCCTAGAAGTAAAACGAATACCAGGACTGATATTGTTGGCTTCATTTAAAACATTGTAAACCATGCCAATATCGCCCTGTCCGTTCATGGCAATACTTGACATCCATCTGTGGGTATTATCCGGTGCATAGCTGCCTTGCTGATGCATATACCATGGTCCAGTTCCACTTTTCCGCATTTCAAACCAGCGAGGCGCTGCTTGGTCACCCGCTTCGTCGTCATCCGCCAATATATCTATTGTCCAACTGCCCAATAAACTCTCATGACTGCCAAAATTTCGATAAACAAAACGGTGCATAGGCCACCAAGAACCCGAATCAATCTTTGTTGTGGTTCCTGCTTGTAGCAAACAACTGCGAGCAAACAAACCACATATCGTCCAATTAAAGTCAGCTATTTCGGGTGGTTGAAAACTTTTTATTAGCTCAAAGCTAGACTCAGATGGCACATCCCAGTTGACCTTGAACTCATACAAGTCTATAGAGTCCGACAACGGAGGTGGATCTGAAAAATAGCTTTCACCTGCATCTATTATGGTATAAAACAATCCACCGCTGCCAGTAGACGGAACCAAACTGCCATCACTGTCAGCGGGCAATAAAAAATTAGCAAAACCTTGAAAAAATTGCGCAGGTCTAGGTGTTGTTCCAGATAAAAGTGATGACCTATCTAGTGCATAAACATCATATGCATTAGGCTGGCCAGAATTTGTGCCCATAAAATAGGCATTGTTTTGACTATCTGGCCACACACCAAGTTTGTAATAATCAGGATGCCTTTGCGTCTTTAATTCGTAAAGATAATAAGTGCCCAACGGATCGGGGCTTGTGGAAATGGCGAAACACACGCTTTGCGCTCCATTAACCACGAATTGACTCAACAGGAACCTATCTGCTTGTTGATCATACAAAACTATGGCATCACCATTGTTGTGTTCTTCACAATCCCCACCAAATCCTTGCCACAAGGAATTGGTATCAAATGGCCCTGCCAACATAACCCCTTGCTTGTCAAAAACCGCAAATGCCAGGTTTACCATTTGTACATAATGATTCAGTCCCACTGCACCAGATACATCGGCTGGAGAACTAAACCCCAATTTATTTATGCCTTCAAAATTTACCGAGGTTGCTGGAGTGTTGTCTATCAATGTGCGATTTAATTTTGACACCGCTGCCAGTTCATCGTTTTTATCGCTGGGATTTTCGATTCCATACCTTTTGCCTTGTTTGTCGAATGCCACATAGGGTTTTTTCTTATACAATCTTTCTGTCTTTTGTGACGATTGTTTCAAAAGGGGCAAACTTGATACAGGCGTACTGATAACCGGGCCTTTGATTGGTAAAGTATAGGCATGGCGTTTTTTGGAATTTATGTTTAGTGATGATTTGGGTTCCAGAGCAGAGGACTGAATTGCAAATGTGCCCGAGTTGTCACCAGCGGTCTCAATTGAATTCATGCTTGAACTCAACAAAAGTAACTTTGAAGGTTTTTTTACCTTAACGGTCTTAATTTTAATCAAGGGAGAATAGACTTGATCATCAACTTTAATTTCTAAATTAAATTCAGCATAATTTTGATTAATTTTTGAAATCTCTTTAGGGTTATTTCCACCGATTCTTAAATGAATGATTCCCTGCTTAATAACCGTATTTGAAAATGATTCTTTGAAAATTTCTTTGTTCTGGTTATCAATTAATCTAATCGCAATTGAAAACTCTCCGTTTAATTCTTTTTTATTCACGTCATGCAGCAATCCTGAATATTCAATATGTGCCAGAACTTGCGAGCAAATAAATGGCACGATAAACAATAACAAGAACCGCATTACTACTCCAGCTCCCTTGCCATTCACTCTATAACCTCCACAATCAAATAAACCATTTATCGGGCAAGTCTGGGGCTTGATAAGTTTGTAGATAATTGATGGCATCAGAAGCAGTTTCACAGACATGATAGAGCACGCGGTACTGTTCTTTGGCAAATTGTTCAGCATAAATGTGCTCAAACATATCCAACAACTTGTCGTAATAGCCCCGAGTATTCAAGAACACAATAGCCTTGTTGTGATAGCCCAATTGTTTTAAGGTTAAGACCTCAAACATTTCTTCCAAAGTACCAAATCCACCGGGCAAGCCCACAAAAGCATCTGCTCGTTCATCCATCAAAGCTTTGCGCTCACGCATACCAGTGGTAATCACCAACTCATCATCAATGTCATGCACCACATTTTCTAAATTCAAAGCCTCAGGAATAACACCATAAGTTTTACCACCATGATTTTTGACACTTCTGGCCACTTCCCCCATTAATCCAACTACGCCACCACCGTAGACCAGTTCATACTGGTTGTTGGCCATCAACTTGCCCAAGTCTCCGGCGGCAGTAAAGTATTCTTGATGTATAACATCACTAGAGGAACAATAAACAGCGATAGACTTCATCTTCATCTCAGGGCAACTATAGATTAAAAATTAATTATAGTGGTTTAAGCACGGTTTAAATAGTTAAATATTAAATTATCGTAACTACCAACCCCGTCATTCCCGCGGAGGCGGAAATCTATTGTGAAATTTATATCATTTAAAGTGACATTCATATCCTTTTTAAATGGATTACCGCCTACGCGGTAATGACGGCGGGTGTGAGCAATTACGAATTATCAAAGATGTGAGCCTGAATATTTCATAGAACAACGGGATTTACAGACAAAAACTTATACCCAGCTCCACGAACCGTTTTTAGTATATGATCTAGGTTGTGTTTTTTTAAGGCCTTGCGCAGACGCAAAATATGTACGTCAACAGTTCGCGGTTCGACAAAGGAGTTTCTGCCCCAAACATGGTTGAGTATTTGTTCCCGCGACAATAACTTGTCGGGATTTTTCATAAAAAGTTTAAGTAAATTGTATTCAGTAATACTTACACTCACTTCATTTTCATCAATGATAATTTGATGAGAATCTAAATCCATCTTAATTTGACCGATTTCTATAATGTGAGATTTTTTAAAACCGCTTGAACGGCGCAATTGAGCCTTGATTCTTGCCTGCAACTCATTGATGGAAACGGGCTTGGTCATGTAGTCGTCCACACCGGTTTCCAGACCCTTGACCTTGTCTTCTTCTTGCGCACGAGCGGTGAGCATTAAGATAGGTATATCGGCAATCACTTCATTGTTGCGGATGCGTTGTACGAGTTCTAAACCACTGATTTGTGGCAAACCCCAATCTACAACAACCAAATCAACAGTCGCATCATCCAGAATTTTTAAGGCTTCAAGTGCTGTTCCAGCTTGCACCACTATATAACCTGCTTGCATCAAAGAAAAGGCCAGCATCTCACGGATGGCAGTTTCGTCTTCGACAATAAGCAGGGTATGTTTCATCAGAAAAAAGCCTTAAAATGCCAACTCTAACTGTAATCTAAACTGTAATTTATCTGCCTTGCTATCTTCTTGTAACAGTGAAAAATCACTTTGTACTTTTAGATTATGGCCGACAATGTATTTCGATACACCTAGGGTATATTGTGTCAAATCATTGTTCAATGTTATCTTTTGTGGATTCACTTGGGTAAATCGACCCGAAACTTCCCAATTGTTTTTAAATAAATAACCCAACTGGGCATTTACGGCTGTTCCTGTATAAAAAGATTCTAGCAGATTGCCACTTGTGTCCAAAATTACAGGGCTTTGATTCGCCACTTTTTTATTGGCGTATTCTGCCAAAACCGAGACACCGTTGTGTTTGTACATCATATCCACGAACAGCGTTTTTAGATCGCGCGTCTGACTCAAAACACTGCCCAATTGCCCTCTGGATTTGATCGCATTATTGTTGTAACCATAGGTAATTCCAAAGGCTAATTTTGGCAGCGGTTCACGCTTTAAGTCACTGCTAAAATAGTCGCCTTTGCCACTGAACTCTCCAAAGGGCAACAGCTCCAATTTGGCCGTATAATCATTGCCGAAATTTTCTCCTTTGTATATTCTCCCCTCTCCTTTAGAAACAG
>CAZLZZ010000032.1:0-17098 GCA_964564165.1 uncultured Alcanivoracaceae bacterium
CCTTCAAGCTTTACCAACAAAGTTTCGCAAACAGGACAGTGAGTTGGCATAATAAATTGGGAAGAATTATCTGGACGCTTTTGTAAAACTACTTTAACCACTTCAGGAATTACGTCCCCTGCTCTGCGCACAAATACGGTATCACCAATACGCACATCCTTGCGGATTATTTCATCTCCATTGTGCAAGGTGGCATTGGTTACGGTTACACCGCCAACCACCACAGGCTTAAGTCGAGCAACTGGTGTGATACTGCCTGTTCTACCTACTTGAACATCTATGTTTTCTATCACGGTTGTGGCTTCTTCGGCTGGAAATTTATGGGCAGTTGCCCATCTGGGGGATTTCGTTACAAAACCCAGTTTTTTTTGCACTTGTAAATCATTGACTTTATACACCACGCCATCAATGTCATAATTTAAGCTTGGGCGTTTTTCGCCAACCATTTGATAAAACTGCTGGCAACCTTTTGCTCCTAGTACCGATTGATTTAAATTATTAACGGGAATACCTAGTGACTTCACCCATTGTAATGTTTCAATATGAGTCTTAAAGTTTAAATCTTGCGAAACCACACCCAATGAATAAGCATAAAACATCAAGGGCCGTTTAGCAGTTTTTCGAGGATCTAACTGTCGCAAACTTCCTGCTGCGGCATTGCGTGGATTGGCAAAAGTCTTTTCTCCCAACAATTCTGCTTGCCGGTTATATTCATCAAAACCGTTGCGGGTCATGATCACTTCACCACGTACTTCCAGTTTATCAGGAATAGTATTGCCACGTAAAACCAAAGGAATGGCTTTAATGGTTTTTACATTGGCGGTAATGTCTTCACCGATATTGCCATCGCCACGGGTGGCTGCTTGCTGTAATTTGCCCTTTTCATAAACAATACTTACTGCCAAGCCATCTAACTTGGGTTCTGCGGAATACTCGATTTCACCGACCTGCGCCAAATCCATTAAACGGTTATCAAAGTCGATTAACTCAGATTCCGAGAACACATTGCCTAAAGACAACATCTGTACTTCATGTTTAATTTGTTTGAAACCTTCTAAGGGCTTGTCTCCTACCCTTTGAGTAGGTGAATCCGAAGATATAAATTCAGGGTGCTTGCTTTCTAATTCAAGCAACTGTTGATAAAGCTTATCGTATTGAACATCACTGGTGACTGGTTCATCCAATACATAATATTGATAAGCATATTCGTTGAGCAAAGAACGCAGTTCTTGGATATGTGACTGGATATTATCTGACATTAATGCTAATTTTGGAGTTGGTTTTGGAGTTGATCAAAATCTCGCATCTCATCACGCATAGCAGCTATTCGTTGCCTACTAAAAATGTGGTGATTTTCATCGGTTAATTTACCACCCAATAACTTGGCAATTCGTTCACCCACAGGAAACATACTGTCCCACATGTCCAGAGCCGACATGACACCGGGCAAAGTCATAATCAAAACCAGCCCTGTGGTACGCATATCGGGTTGAAAAATTCCTGGTTTTAACATATTGGCTACCATGAAGATCAGCTCTTTTCCTTCTCCAAATCCTTTGAATCGGTAATACAAATTGTCCTTGCCAAATTCTAGACCTACTTGATCAGCAGCCGATTGAATCAAATGCCAGTCAAATTGTTGGCCATCTTTGGCGTGCAAAAACAACGTGACAATTTTATTTTTTTCAGATTGTTTTAGTCGTCCTTCTTTTTGCAGTTTTTCATGCGCTTGGTCAATGGTGATATTGCCCGGCTTTTTAGGCAATTCATTGGCATTGCGCAGAGATGGACTGTTTGCAAAACCGGGCTCAATTTTAGAATCTATTGAATCACGCCCTGTTTTTTCCTTGGGTTTTTCCTTGCGTATCCCTAAATAATAAATGGCTCCCAATATAATGGCTCCCATCACTGTAAGAATTATTCGTAGTTCTGTCATAATCGTCAAGAATTAAAATATCAAACCATTTTATTCATTTTTGGGCAATTGTTCCAACCTTTTCTTTGCTTTATAGCTCGTTGATGCATTTTTCAAAAATGACAATACTTGTATCCATTGTCATTAAGTAAACTTTTATGCTGCTTGTAAAAAGGGTTTAATTGAGATTGTAAACAATAAAAGCCCTTACCATGATTAGGATGAAGTAAATGACAGAGTTCATGAATAATCACATAATCAATACATTCAGGCTGTGCTTTAATCAAATGAACATTGTAAGTGATTTCTGCTTTGTTGTTACAACTTCCCCAACGGGCTCTCATGTTTCTTAGCTTGACCGCCTCCACTTTAGGAAAATTAAACTGGTTCATAAACAGCTTGGTTCGCTTGGTGAACAATTCCCCGGCCTGTTGTTTGTACCATTTGCTGAGTATATTTTTTATCGAAACATTTTTCCTGTGATAAATAATTATAGAGTGACTTGATAATTCGACTTTTGAGTAACTTGCTAAAATTAACACCAGAGGATATTGCACGCCCAAAAAGAAATGCTTAGAACCCTCAACATAGGTTAAAGGTTTGGTATCCGAGATACCTGCCAGTAGCTTTGACTGAATCCAAGCAAACCTGCTAATAAGGAACTCTTCAATGTCTTTGATATTGGTTTTATACGGTACATTAACTTGTACTGTGCCTTTTTTATTGACTCTTAATCCCAAGCTTCTTCGTCTTTTTTTAGAACGAACTAAACGGTAAGCAATCGACTCGCCTTGGATACGAATGGTTTCATCGGTGGTTATCAATTAATTAAGAACAGGCGACCAAGCTGGGTCTTTAATGTGTCCATTTGATACCACCAATTGATTTTTGGTCGAGCCATCAAGACTGGTTAATATCAATATACCCTGACCCTTGATATTCTTAGTTGCGTACAAAATCATATTGTTATTGGGTGAAAAGGTTGGGCTTTCATCCAGTGGACCATTGCTAATTTGTTGTTCTGTTTCTGATTCATTGTGTCTTAATATGATGCGATAATTGTTTTTACTGCCTTGAACAAAACACATATATTCTCCATCGGGTGAATAGCTGGCACCTGCGTTATAATCTGCTTCATAGGTAATACGTTTAGTTTCCATGGTCGACAACTCCACTTGATAAAGGTTAGGCCGACCTCCTCGATCAGAGGTAAAAACAATGCTTTTCCCATCAGGAGACCATGCTGCTTCGGTATCGATCGCCCAGCTGTTTGAAATCTTTTGTAATTCTTTGCTATAAACATCCATCAGATAAACTTCGGCATTGCCTGATTTTGATAGCGTTATGGCCAGATTTTTCCCATCTGGAGAAAACGAAGGTCCGCTATTAATGCCCTTAAAACTGCTCATTAATTCACGTCCCCCCGTCGATAAATCTTGGATATAAATCGCTGAGTTGCCTTTTTCAAAGGAAACATAAGCCAATTTATCGCCGCGTGGTGACCAAGAAGGTGATAACAAGGGTTGTTTTGATGTGACCAATGCTTGGGCATTTTTGCCATCAGCATCTGCCACCAACAATTGATATTCAATACCTTCTGTTAATTTGGTCGCTGTTACATAGGCTATCTTGGTTGAGAAAATGCCTTTGATTCCGGTAATCTTTTCGTAAATTTTATCAGCCACATAATGACCACCAGAACGCAGGTCTCCTGCCAATACAGGCAAAGTTAAGGACAGTATTTGTTTTTGATCAACCACAGAAAACAATTTAACATACAATTCATATCTTCCTGGTCCTGATGATTTAACCGAACCAATTGTCAAGTAATCCGCTCCCAATAAACGCCAAGTTGAGTACTTGATTTGATTGGCATATTTGGGGTTTTCTATCAATTGTTCTTGATCTAAAGCTTTGAATTGTCCTGAAAGCATTAAATCATCAGAGACCACTTTTGCTAAATTGGTGACTTGAGTGTTATTGATAAAGGGCAAAATAGCAATGGGAATAGCACTGGCGTTACTTTTATTGATGATAAATGTCGCTTCTGCTTGTAACAATGAACTGACAAACAGCAATAGAAAAATGAGTTTTTTCATGGTTATTCCTAAATTTATTTATTAAGTAGACACAAAACCCTGTGCCAGTAATCGGCTTATTATAACTAAATAGAGCCATGCATAGAAAAAAAGTTCACAATCTATGGTGATTATTATAAAGTTATCTTTAAACTCCCTATATTACACATAATTACCCGAATCCAGATATATAAACGCGAATTAGAGTGGAATCCATTGGTGTGTATAGTAAATCTAAAAAATACGTAACCACCTCATTGGTGAGAAGATGTTTTTTAGATTTGCTAGGCGCACTAAAAAGCTGTGCTATAATCGTGTTTTCTATAGCGGGATTTGGGTATTACATATTATGAAAATTCGCAGAGCCGAACGCAGAGATTTGTTACAACTAACTTTATTGTTCAATAATTATCGAGAATTTTATAAGCAACCACAAGATTTGGATGCCTGTAAGACATTCATTAAGCGCAGATTAGAAAATAACGATTCTACTATATTTGTTGCATCCAGAAAATCTCAACTGGTTGGCTTTGTACAACTTTTTAGCAGTTTTTCGTCTGTTGCCATGGAAAAATTGTACATATTGAATGATTTATTCGTCTTAGAACATGCTCGAAGACACAGTGTGGCTGATAAGCTATTGCAAAGAGCTGAAGAATTTGCCAACAACAACCAAGCTTGCAGGTTGGTATTAGAGACCCACAAAGACAATTTAGCTGCTCAAAATTTGTATGTAAAAAGGGGCTGGATAAAAGACTTCCAAAGTTTTCATTTTACCTTCAACTGTTAAGCCATTCCCCACCTTGGCTTCCTTCGGTTTTATAAACCTGCTTTAAGGCTAAAGAGGTCTCTTCTAAAATAAATCGAACAGCTTATTCATAATGCTGTCAGCTAAAATTGATTTAGCAGAAGAACCATCTTCTTTAGAAAACTTCATTTCTACAATGCTGCCTTTTTCTATACAGTTCAAGTGAAAGATACCGCTATAATCTGTATAATATTTTTCCCGTGTAAATAGCTTTTTAATAAATCCAGAATTTTCTCTCTCCTTAGCATCTTGATCTGTATAACTTAACTTAATCAAACATTGAGCTTGGTCCTTGCCAGTTATTGCCCAATTTTCTAAACTTAAGGATTGCATTAATTCCCAAACCTTATCTTTGTCGGATTTTACGGTTAACACAGGATAGGCATTTACATTTTCTATTCTTTTATTCTGGTCTTCAGACTCTCTGGTTCTAATAGGCATATCAGGAGGTCTGCTATCAATTTCTACCACCCTATCTTGTGCATTTGCTTTTGGCACATTCAGAGTTGAGGTGGTATTGGGTGAGTCCACTCCTTCTGGTATCGCCAATTCTGGGGAAACTTTCGCATCAACATATTGTTCTTGAGTATTAATGTAACGACAACCATTTAACAACAATGTCACAATCATAAGTAGTAATATTTTTTTCATATTTTGTATTCTTTAATAATTTGTTTAATTTCAGTAATTTCAGACTCTGAACCTGTCATATTTTTATCCATCCAAACCTTATCCATCCAAAGCAAGGGCAACCTAATGCCATTGTCAATCAAACCTGCTTTATGCATAAGGTACTTTACTGGAATTGGATTCGGCTGACATGATAACATTTTATATAAGTTATCTAGACTAGAATTTAATTTTTTTGCTGAAATAACATCTCCAAGTGCCAAATAGTTGCAAATTTTAGTCACAACAAGCGGACGAATATTGCTAGCGACACTGATTACACCATGCGCACCATTTTTTATCGAATCACAAAAGCTGTCATCATCACCTGACAAAATGGCAAAATTTATTGGGCACTTTTTGATTAATTCTTTAATCCTATCGTTTTCTGATACCGCCTCCTTAATGCCAATGATTTGGGAATGTTGTGCTAACTTTGCTGCTGTTTGTGGCAGCAAATCATTTTGGGTTCGGGTCGGTACATTGTATAAAATAATAGGCAAGGCAGATTGGTCAGCAATAGTTAGGTAGTGCTTTTGCAGACCCGCTTGCGTGGTTCTGATGTAATAAGGTGTAACCACCAGTACAGCATCCGCACCCATTTGATGCGCGATTTCATTGTTCTGAATAACTTTTTCAGCACAAACATGACCAGTTCCAACAATAACCTTGATTTTGCTGCCTTTAGAACAAGTTATGGCAATTTTCACCAGCTGTTTAATTTCTTCTGAATCCAGCATTACAGATTCACCTGTAGTTCCTGCCACCACAATGGAATTAATTCCAGCAACAATCTGTACTTGAATTAACTCTTCCCATTGTGCATAGTTAATTTTGCCATTTGCTGACATAGGAGTAGCTAATGCAGTCATGCTGCCAAATAAATCTTTTGCGGTTAAGTTGGACATTTCATTCATTTTAATATATCGTGCGTATTTTATACGAAAGAACCTGAATGTTTTATACAAGAATGGAATTTATGGAAAAAATGGCAAAATAGGTTGTTCAAAATCGCTTTACGTCTAGTTATTCATAGGCAAACAGCGATTCTGAACAAGATATGCAGCCATTTTTTTAAAAAAACCATTCAGGTCAATACCATATCTATAGGAGTCTCTGAAAATATTATTTTAATTTGTTGGAACAGATAACAGTTATGCCTATAATGACCGATTGTATTAAATATTCAGGTAAAGTTAAGAAATGATTAAGATAGGTGAAAAAGTACAAGATTTTGAAGTTTTACTCACGGGTGGTAAAACTGTCAAATTGTCAGATTATCGAAAAAAATATTTGGTGTTGTATTTTTACCCCAAAGCCAGCACTCCTGGTTGCACCACCGAAAGTTGTGACTTCACTGAATTGCTTCCTCAATTTTCTGATGTCAATACCAATATTTTAGGGGCATCAATCGACAGTTTAAAGCGTCAGGAAAATTTCAAAGCGAAGTACAACTTTGCCTTTGATTTAATTGCCGATACTGAAAAAGAAATCAGCAGTTACTTCGGTGTTTATCAAGAGAAGAAAAATTTTGGCAAAACTTATATGGGTATTGTACGCTCAACTTTTGTAATTGATCCACAAGGCATATTGATTAAAGAATGGCGCAACCTTCGAGTTAAAGGTCACGCACAAGAAGTTCATGAGTTCATCAAAGGTTTAAAAAATTTGTAACATATTGATTGTCCCACCGTTGATTGAGTACTATTAAACTAGAGAAAAATCATGAAAAAAATCATTATAGCCTGCGTTTTCACCCTTTTTATCAGTGTTGTTTCAGCCAAATCATTCATTGATGAGGTGACTGACATCACAGGTACAAGCCCCAATGTTAATATCAACCTTGGAACAGGTATCCTAAAAACCATCTTGGCATTTAGCAATGATGAAGACGCCAAGCAAGTCAGCAATATTATGCAAGGGTTAAATAAAATTCGCATTTCAGTATTTGAATTTGATGACAACAAGAATCATGCCAAACTGCGCAAAGCCCTCACATCAAAAATCAAGAACCTAAAATCTAAAGGTTACGAGTCAATCGTTACGGTAAAAGACAAGGATGAAACGGTTCATATTATGGCAAAAATCAAAGATCAATTTATAAATGACGCTATGATTGTTGTGTTAGAAAAAGACGAGATGGTTATTATCAGTATGGACGGTTTGCTTGATTTAAAAAAACTGGTACAAATTTCTGAGCATTTTGATGTTAAATTGGCTGATATTCTATAGTTGAAGATTAAAAGCTGAAATCTAAAATCTGAAAACTAAAAGCCCACTACGCTGGGCTTTTTTGTTATGATGCGATACATGAAAACAATACTGATTTTATTATTAATTATGAACATCGCTATCTCTAAAGACTTAACCATCGAACGCATCTTTTCTTCACCCAGTTTATCTGGAACTTCCATGCGCAGTGTGCAGTTTTCCCCCGATGGAAACAGAGTCAGTTTCTTACAAGGCAAGAGTGAAAACAAGGATCAATTTGATTTGTGGGAATACAATATTGCTTCTCAACAAAAACAACTATTGGTTGATTCACTTGTGCTATCGCCGGATGGCGAAATATTATCCGCCGAAGAAAAAGCCAGACGTGAGCGGCAACGCACTGCCAGTTTTTCCGGAATTGTGGAATACCATTGGTCAAATGACGGCAAACAAATTTTGTTTCCTTTGGGTGGCAACTTGTTTGTTTATCAACTTAACTCACAATCGGTTCAACAAATTACCGACTCCAAAGACTTTGATACCGATGCGCGATTCTCTCCAAAAGGCAATTATGTTTCGTTTATTCGAAATCAGAATATTTTTATCGTTAATTTGCAAAATAAACAACTACAACAACTGACTTTAGACGGCAAAGATACCATCAAAAACGGCATGGCTGAATTTGTAGCACAAGAAGAGATGGACCGCGATACTGGTTACTGGTGGTCAGATGACGATGAAAAAATTGCCTATATTCAAGTGGATGAATCGCCAGTCTCTATCACTCAAAGATATGAAATTAATGCTGAAAATATCGAAATAGTCAATCAACGTTATCCTTATACCGGTGACCCGAATGTTTGGGTGAAATTGGCAATACTGAACATCAAAACCAACAAGACAAATTGGGTCGACTTGGGCAGCAACACAGATATATATTTGACAAGGGTTAAATGGTTGCCCAATAGCCAACAAGTCAGTTATCAAATAATGCAACGCAATCAACAGCAAATGGATTTGATTTTTGCTGATCTGCAAGGTGAAAATACACCTATCCTAACCGAAACCAGCAATACCTGGCTAAATTTGCACGATGATTTGTATTTCTTAAAAGACAGTACCTTTATTTGGGCATCTGAACGAGATGGTTTTAAACATTTGTACCACTATTCAAATCAAGGCAAATTATTAAAGCAATTAACCCAAGGCAAATGGGTTGTTGATGATATTGAAGCCATCGATAAAAAAGAACAGCAATTATACTTTACTGCAAGCAAAGAATCTGCCAATGAAAAACATTTGTATAGTGTCGATTTTGGCAGCAATGAAATCAAGAAGATCACTAATCAACCGGGTTGGCACGATGTGTCTATGGATGAACAGGCAAAATTCTTTATTGACAACTTGTCAGACAGAGATCATCCGGAATTGACTTATTTATTCGATATTGGTGGTAAAAAAATCACCACACTCAATGATAATTCTATCCAGAAAAACCACCCTTATTTTCCGTATTTAGACTCTCACCAAAAAACCAAGTTTGGCAAAATACAAAGCATCAGTGGTGAAAGTTTACATTACCGCATTATTTTACCCAAAGGCTTTGATGCCAATAATAAGTACCCCGTATTCCTTTATACCTATGGTGGCCCCCATGCTCAAGTTGTTACCAATTCTTGGGGCAGATCTATCGATCAATATATGGCTCAACAAGGATTTATTGTATTTGCACTAGACAATCGGGGCAGTGCCAGACGGGGTGTAAAATTTGAATCCGGACTATACAAACACATGGGTGGTGTTGAAATTGAGGATCAGTTGGCTGGTGTAGAATACTTGAAATCATTGCCTTATGTCAATGCCGACAAAATAGGCATATTTGGCTGGTCTTATGGTGGTTTCATGGCATTAAAAGCCATAACCAAATCAGATGTTTTTGCTCTGGCAGTGGCAGTTGCGCCGGTAACCGATTACAAATTGTACGACACTTTTTATACCGAAAGATACATGTCAACCCCACAGTTAAACCCAGATGGATACAAAACCACAGCGGTATTTGATGACGTTAAAAATATCACCAAACCACTGCTGGTGATTCATGGCATGGCCGATGACAATGTTTTGTTCACCAATTCAACCCAGCTATTTAAAGCCATGCAAGATGCGGGTGTTTTGTACGATTCAGTGATCTATCCAGGTGGCAAGCATGGAATCAGTGGTGAAAAGCCACAAATCCATGTTTGGAAAACCATCAGTCAGTATTTTATTAAGCATTTGAAGTAACTATACTAATGTTATGAGTAATATTTAGTCAGGACTAAAGTCCTGTTGCGTGGTTCGCAGTTTAAGGCTTATTAGTTTCGATAGTGTTGGGTTGTATTACAGGGCTAAAGCCCCGATTCCGGAAGTATTGGGTTTACACTACTGGGGTTTATCTCTGGTTCTATTGGAACCGCTGCTTTAGCTGCGTCTGATGCGAGTCTTAAGCATAGCATAATATTAAAGAACACTCCTTTTTGGATTTCATGACTAGCAAAACAAATAATAAAGTCTTGCCTTATTAACATTCAATTGTACATATAGTTTAGTTGTGTTTTGTGGACATGTGCTTAAACATCTTTAGGGCTGTTTTTGACCTGCCGCTAAATGAAAAAAGTTATGTACAGTATGAAATTCCTTATTTAAACCTTGCACACCTTCAAGAAATTTTTCAAATACCTTTTTTTCATTGTGCTTGCCAATCGCAGTTAAATTAACATAGCTCCAAACTAAATTTACCAATGTTGAACTGTCAATTTTTCGTTGGTTTTCATAAAGATGTTGAGTGCAGTTGACAAAATCTCTGTTACAGGAGAAATCTTTAAACCCTACTTCAAACCAATCAAAGCTCTCTTTTTCTCCTCTTGGAATATCTAATTCTTTATCGTAAGGTTTTATTATTTTATCCATTAAAGAATATATATCGTCTTGAAACCTGCACATATTCCACACCGCAACCAAATAACCGCCTTTTTTTAATAAACTTTGTGTTTTTTTATAGGCAATATCTTTGGGTATCCAGTGTAACGCACATGCAGAAAAAACGATGTCATATTTTTTATTAGAGGTAAACTCTTCAAAAGTTACATGGTGAATTTCCACACCATCATCTTCATGATATTGTGAGCGCAATAAATTGACAAAATTAATCCCAGGCTCGACACAATCTAAATGGGCCGATATTTTAACCAGCTCTTTAGTTGCTTGACCAGAACCACTTCCGATTTCAAGAATATTACTAATCAATGTGTTTGGCACACTATCTTTAAGATTATTGTTAACGGTGATTAATTTTTTATAAACCTCAGACGGGTACCCGGGTCTTGCGAAATGATAACTTTCTGAAACAACGTCAAAGTTTAAATTTCCATTTGTATCTTCATTAAAAAACATTTGTTATTCTTAAGTAAAACTGTATAGGATTATTTCTTACGAAATGTGATACGACCTTTCGATAAATCATAAGGGGTTAATTCAACAGTAACAGAGTCACCGGTTAAAATACGAATATAATGTTTGCGCATACGACCAGAAATATGTGCAGTCACAATGTGACCACCTTCTAGTTCGACTCTAAACATTGTGTTTGGGAGAGTTTCGGTGACAACACCTTCCATCTCAATTACTTCTTCTTTTGCCATAATTTCCTGTGGTTTAATAATTCGGAGCAGATTTTAACAGATAAAGCTGAACAATTCATGAAGGTTGTAGGTGAATTTTCTAAATATAGACATAAATCACTTTATTTAGGCAAATACTGTTTAAATTCTCGAATTGGAATTAATTGTGCACCCATAGTTTCGAGGTGTTCGCTGTAGGCTTGGCAATCTAGGATTTTATAGTTGTGCTCTATGAGGTACTTACAAAGTTCAAAAAGAGCAAACTTTGAACCATCGGTTTTTAGACTAAACATGGATTCTCCATAAAAAATATTTTCTAAAGCCAATCCATAGATTCCTCCGATTAATTCTCCATCTGCCTCAACTTCTAAACAATGCGCAATGCCTTCTTGATGCAGCTTTATATACGCCTGTTTCATGGACTGAGTGATCCAAGTCCCGAGTCCATCTTTTCTGATCTTGGCACAATGCTTAATGACCGTTTCAAAATCCCTGTCAAAGTGAACCGTATATTGAATTTTTTTTAATCTCCGTTTAAAACTTTTTGAAATATGGAATTTCTCAGGAAAAAGTACCATACGGGGATTAGGAGACCACCACAAAATCGGTTCTTGATCTGAAAACCAAGGGAATATTCCATTTGAATAGGCCCTGATTAATGTATCGGAATCTAGATTACCACCAAAAGCCAATAAACCATTGGGCTCAGGCAAAGCTTCATCAATCGGCGGAAAAGCGTCTTTTCCATCCATAGTAGGCAAATAGAATTTCAATACAAACTCCAACAAACAGTTCTGACCATTTTACCAAAAAAACTGCAGAACATTGTGATGTAAACAGTTTTATTCATCTTATTCTACGGAAAACACAATGAAGACAACAACAAAACGCTATCGAAAGTGATCCTTTCACAGTCTGTAAAGCAGCGGTTGCGGGTGCTTTTAATACCAAGTTAAAGGATCAATTTGGTAGTATTTTTTTAACTCTTGGTAAAGTTCCGGGTGCTTTTTTAACATTTCACTGGGTTGTTCAAAAAAATGTTCGGTAGTCACAGCAAAAAACTCGGCAGGATTGGTCGCTCCGTATTTATCCAAAAAACTTTTATTGCGCAGTTTAAGTTTTAGCTTTAAGGCTTTAAATTCTTTGCCAAGTACACCACTCCATTGTTGAATATTGTTGTGTTGTAATATCGGCAGACCATCACTGGGGCCATTTTCTTGGTCCAGTTGGTGGGCAAACTCATGTATCACTACATTTTGTCCATCTTTGCTATTGGCAGCACCTTGCTGGGAATGTAACCACGACAAAACAATAGGCCCGCGATGCCAAGATTCACCCAACCTGCCTCCGGGTTGCGGATTTCCGTCATTGGTTTGGTGGTTAAAGACATTGGGATAAATTAAAATATTGCCCAAGTGTGGGTAATAATTGGTTTTTCTATTTAACAGCAATATACAGGCTTGGGCTGCAATCGCCACCCGAATGGTATCATTAATCTCAATCCCGTTGTAGCCCACAAAATTCTTTTCATCTAAAAAGATATGGATATGACCATGCAGCTGCCGCTTTAAATCATCGGGCAAATAACGATACAAAGCAAAATAATTCTCAAGTATTTTAACCCATTTTATGGGGAACTCTTGTTTGTATAAACGGCGGCGTCTGCGCTTTTTTGGAATCTTAATGACATATAATATCAACGGCACCAATGCCAAGAGTAAAACAAATTTTAGAAAAAGAAAGTTATCCATTTATTGATATTACACCAATACTAACAGCATGAACAATTACTTGATAAAAATTATTGCATTAAAGCGATTCAAATCCATTATCAAATATATTGTCGTTAACAAGAGGAGAAAGACAACTGGGAGAGTTGGCCACTATTCTGGTGTTTATCAATGACATGACCGTTGGATCAAACTCTTCATTACTTGAACCACAACCAGCGCCATTTGGCGCGCCAAAATGACAGTAGCTCATGATTGTTCCGCTACCTCCAGCTGGGCATTCTGGCGTTCCTGAATAACAGCCAGTTCCTTCTGCATTAAAGCAATTATCAATCGGCCCTGCAAAACCTGGAGTATGAGTGGCTCCATAGCAATGAGTGTGTGGAGAACCCATATTGTGGCCAATCTCATGGCCTACAAATTGTGCAACAAAAGAAGCAGACAAAGCCGCATTACTGCCTATTCTATTGATACTATAACTGCCAACAATATCAGGGCCAACTCCACCGTTTAAGAACCCTGTCTGACAAAATTGATTTAACCAGGCGATTCCTGAGAAACTAAATGCCCCGATATTTTGCCCACTCAACATGATTGTGAAGTCTCGATCAATACTTGAATTAGTGTCCATCCAATATTCACCGACATCAGACAAATATTGAGTTATACTGGCGACGAAATCGTAGGGATCTGCTGTGCTAGAAGGCCTTAAAAAAACATCACCTATCAGTAATCTAGTTGAAAAATCACGTTCGAAGAATACATTCATATTAACAAACATACTTACAATATAGTTCATTGTATTGGAGGTATTATTTGAAAACTTGTCATTCAGCCACTCATTATCTGTATCTACTGCAATAATTGCTTGATAGTTAACCCCACTTGAAGAACTTATTGATTCTAAGGCGCGAGACTTTGAGCTCAATTTAATTTCATCCAAAGCTTTTTGCGGCTGATTTTCCATCTTCATTGAACAACTTTTCATGTGATCCGAATCAGTGAAATCTTTTGTGGGTGTTTTCAATAATATTGTGGAATGAATGTTTCCTGCAATTTCCAAACTAACTCCTTGTAAATTATAATAACCATTAACTTCACCTGTTAAAGGGTCTACGACCAACCCAATGCCGTTTTTTATTGATGAGAAAGTTAATAAATTCGGTCTCAACAGCTCAATATTGCCATTATCATTTACTATAAATATCTTAGCTCCATTGGCAAATGCATTGTATCGAGTTAGTTTAATGGGTTTTTGAGATGTTTTATGAGTTTGATTAGTTTCAATAGACAAGATAGGAAAATCATTGAATTCAACCGACTGATTAAGTTTGGCATTTAACAAATTGCTTATATCAGACTTTCTAATCTTCCATGTCTGTTCATTAACCATTGGTACTTCGCGATTTTTCACCTCTGTTAAAAAAGAAGCTTTCTGTTCATTTATATTTTTTAATTCAAGGATCTTTGCATTGATAGACAAAGTGATAAATAAGGCAATGAAAGCCGTAAAGATTTGTTTTTTTAAATTTGACATGATATTTCCCCACTAAAAATAGAAGATTAAAACACTTCAAGTGCTTATATTATCATACTTGAACCAGCTTAAAGTAAATCATAAAATAAACCAATTGCCTAATATGTGAAAGGAGTCACATTTTTGTTTCTGTTTAATTGATATAGTCAACCAATTTGACAATCATCCGTTAAACAATGAAGCACAAGAAAAAGGTTACTTATGAATCAGCTTAATAGAAGAAATTTTATCAAACAAACTAGCGCAGTTGGTGCCGGGGCATTAGCACTTTCTTTAATGCCAACACAATTATTGGCAAACAATGATGCAATCCAGAAACTGCCCTACTCTTCTTTATCTACGCACATAATCAACCGCACCAGTTTTGGACTCAATGCTGAACTTGAGTCTTTGTACCAAGATTTAGGTTACGAGGGTTTTATTGACTATCAATTAGATGCTGAAAATATTGATGATTCCGAGATTGAGAACTTTATCGCTGAAAACTTACCGACAGTAAACATGACGCCCCTTGAAATACGAGATTTGATTAACGATGATAGCCTCGACCAATTTGAAGCTGCTATAGAACTAAAAAGTGCCACATATTTGCGCGCTGTTTATAGCAAAAGACAACTACATCAAGTCATGGTTGAGTTTTGGAATAACCATTTTAGCGTGTTTCATTTTGATGGGCCCATTTCTTTTTTAAAAACCACCGAGGATCGCGAAGTGATGCGCCCCTTGGCATTGTCTACCTTTTCGGAAATTTTGCATGCCGATGCAAAAAGCCCCGCAATGATCTATTACTTAGATACTTTTTCCAGCGTAAAAGAAGCTCCCAATGAAAATTACGCCAGAGAATTGATGGAATTACATACATTGGGAGTTGACGGACCTTTTACCCACTTTGATATTGACGAGGTAGCCAGAAGCTTCACAGGCTGGCAAATCAATCAAAGGACAGGTGAATTCAGGTTCAACAGTGAAGCACATGATACGGATGAAAAAACAGTTTTAGGCAAACCAATAGCCGCAGGCGGTGGAGTAACCGATGGCGAACAAGTCATTGATATTTTGGCCAATGAGCCCAGTACCGCCGCATATATTTCATACAAATTGTGTCAGCACTTTATTTCAGACAAGCCAGATAAATCTATTGTGGATTCCACAACGGCTAAGTTTACTGCCACTGGCGGCGATATCAAACAATGTTTGCGACATATTTTATTGTCTAAACACTTTATCCTTTCACGTGATCAAAAATTAAAACGTCCCTTCAATTATTTGGCAGCGGTTGTGAGAACTTTGAATGGAGATTTGTTAAATAACCGCTCTTCGAGAATCACTCAATTTGTGTTAGATGCTCTAGGCCATCAACCATTTAATTGGGCAACGCCAGATGGTTATCCCGATACTGCAAGCCATTGGGAAAGCACAACGGGCATGTTATACCGCTGGGCTTTTACCAATTTACTTTGTTTTGACGGGCTTGAAGGTCACAGCTATGAACTTGAACAACTTATCAATGAGCCGTATTCACCAGAAAACATTGTTACTCAAATAAACCAGAAAATACTCTACAGGGAAATGAGTTTGACTGATGAAGGGTTTTTATTGGATTATTTAAGTCAGGGTTTGTCTAATGGCAATGTTGCTGAAAGCAAAATAAAAGGAGCATTGGCCATTGTTTTGGGTTCTCCCTATTTTCAGTTGTCTTAGGAGTCAATTATGTTATCAAGAAGAAATTTTATAAGTTTAAATAGTCAGCGAAACAGCCAGGGCAAAAAAACCTCAGATCAATCACATACTGTAACCAATAAAACCAAAACCAGTAGTAATCAAGCAGATATTTTAATTACTATTTTCCAACGGGGAGCCGCAGATGGTTTAAACCTTGTTGTTCCGTATGGCGATGACGATTATTATGCCAATCGACCAAACCTTGCGATTGCAAAACCTGGTAGCGGGGAAAACTCTGCTATTGACTTGGATGGATTCTTTGGATTGCACCCTGACTTATCGGCATTATTGCCTCTGTACGAAAGCCAAGATTTGGCCTTAATTCACGCCTGCGGGACAAATGAAGGCACACACTCTCACTTTAAGAATGAGGCGTTTATTGAGCGTGGAACCAATAATGAAAGTTTTGGCAGTGGTTGGTTAGCGCGTTATGTCAACTCCTATCAAAATGAAGACTCAACTGCTTTTAAATCCGTTGCCATGAGCATATCAACACCCAGGACATTATCAGGTGCAAACACGGTAGTTGCCTTAAACAATATTGAAGGATTTAATATTTTGGGTCCAGAATCAGAGGTGGATTTAATCTCCGATCAATTGTCAAACTTGTTTTCAACACAACGCAGTTTAGACCAAGCAGCGCAAGCCACTTTTTCTGCAGTGGATATCATAGCAGGTGTCAACACAGAAGACTTCCCAATTGAAAATGACGCGCAATACCCTGAGAGCAATTTTGGGGTTAAACTCAGAGATTTGGCTCTATTAATTA
>CAZLZZ010000032.1:17108-22148 GCA_964564165.1 uncultured Alcanivoracaceae bacterium
GCTGGCATTGGTATTGAAACAGCCAGTGTCGACATTGGTGGCTGGGACACACACAATGCACAAGCTGCTGACTTGCGAGTATTGGCACAAGATTTCGCCCAGTCCTTGGCAGCTTTTTATGCAGATATGGGCGACCGAATGGCCAATATAACCTTCGTTAGCATTACAGAGTTTGGCAGGCGTGCCACTGAAAATGGTTCGGATGGAACCGATCACGGCACAGGCAGTGTTGCTTTTGTCATGGGCGGAGGTGTCAATGGCGGTCAAGTTTATACCACTTGGCCTGGATTAAGTTCCAATGACTTGGTTGGTCCTGGAGATTTAGCAGCAACCACAGATTATCGCACTGTACTTGCAGAAATATTGGACAAACGTTTATTCTTCAATGACCACCAAACTGTTTTTCCAGATTTTGAAATGCCTGAATATTTGGGCTTATGTATCGCTAAGAATTAGTACTGAAATTAATAGGCCCTTTATTCAATTAAAGTTGTAAGGTGAGTTTGCTCGAGCGGAACTTACTAATAACTTAAGAGCTAACTTATTGGATATTATCATAATTACACCAAAAGAACTGTCATTGCGAGGAGCATAAAGTTAAAAAATGACTATATACGGCGTTTTAAGCCTTAAATAAGTGCCATTCCGGCAAACCCCACCTTGCATTTTTTATCAGTACAAATTTGGCAATTGAGTATTGTTGACTTTGTTTTTACCAATCACCTTCTGCAAGCCATTGCCCTTGATCTGTTTTCTCCATTTGTCTTTATCAAAACTGCTTGTTTTGTTGGTGTCGTACAATTGCACTTCCAAGTCGTTGATCAATTTTTGCATATCTGAGTTAACATAGGGCTTAATTTGAGTTAGATTTGTTACTTGATATTTTGGATACTGATGGTTCCACCAGTATATTAATACCGTTTGCAATTCAGCAGTATCTTCATTCTCAACAGAAAAGAGAATTTGTTTTTTATCTATTTTAACCGCCTTTTGTTTGGTGTCTGATTGCATTTTTTTGTTGTTTTTTCTTAAATAAAGAACCGCTGTAAACAACCACAACAAAGCAAATAGCGCACTTAGATACTTCCACAAGACATTGTCTTTTTCGATAATTTGTATTTCTTTCTCAGGGGTTTTCTGGCTTACGGTTGAAGATTTTGCTGAATCGTTTTTATCTTGGGCAAACAAGTCGCCAATATCGGGTTTTTTAACACCGAAATCTCCTGCATCTACTTGTAAAGTTAAAGGAGGAAGCTTGGCATGTTCTATTTTTCCAATGACTGTGTTGTACCATTCTAGATTAAATTCAGGAATCCTAATCGCCCCAGCTTGCGTCGGAATCATGGCTATTTTCATTTGTTTCCATGCTTTTAGGCTGCTGGTTGTTTTTTCAGTTTGGGTTTGGGGTTGTTCAGGATAAATGCGAATATGATCAATTTCACCCAAATCAATGTCTGGAATTTGGGTTTCACTCAAACCTTCCACATACAAAGTGATGGTGCGAGTAATGGGTTCACCAACTGCGTATGGCCCCTTGCTCCATTCTTGTGAGATATTCACTTTGTTGGCAGGTATCCAGTCTTTGCCAATCGATGTTTGCGGAATGGGTTTGATTTCAAGCGTTAATGCTTTGGAAATAGCCCGCAGAGGCTTGCCCGTTGAGAACATGCTGAAACTGCGCCTTGATGAGTTGTCACGGCCATTAAATATAATGGGATTGAGTTCTAGTTGACCACTTTTTTCTGCAAACAAGGCATAGTGGCGCTCTACAACGGTATAATTTTTTCCATTTCTATTGGTGGTATAAGTAGCCCCTTTGTCTAATTGAGTGACAATCGTATTGGATGCAATAGGCTCTGATAAATTTCCTTCACTTAAAGAAATGGCATAAAAAAGCTTAACCGTTAAAATTATTTGCTCTTTAACAAATGCACTTTGCTTATCCGCTTGGATTTCAACAAATAAATCACCATTGGCTTTAGCATTGGGATCTGACTTAGTCACTTTTATGGAGATGGCTCGCGTACTTTGGCTACCCAATTTAATGGGAGGGATGGTGTTATTCCCAACGCCATTCGGCATCAATGAAATTTGCCAAGTTTTTTCAATTGAATATTTGCCATTTATAATTCTTGTTGATGATGACTGACTATTCCCCAAAATCGTAAATACTTCAGAAAGTTCTGACAAATCGGGTTGTTCACGGGTGTTTTCATCGATGGAAATCACCAAATTAAAGGTTTCTCCAATCACAATTTGGTTGCGGTCAACTGTGGCAGTCACTTTGGCAGCCACTTTGGTAGATACGCTTGATGCTATCACCAATAGTGAAAATAATAAAATTAATTTATTCATACTGTTACCAATCTTCTGTTTCATCGGGTTTCTTATTCTGTTGATTGTATTGATAATAAAATTTGCGTCGCAATAACCCACCAGGGTCATCTGGAATACGCCGCAGCCATTGCTCGATAGCCTCCTTGTTTTCGGCATTCTCAGCCATTTCTTCAGGGGTTAATTTCACTTGTGGTTCTTGCTCATTTTCTTTGGCCTCTTTATCTTTTTCTTTATTTTTTTCTTCTTTGTCCGCTTGTTCTAACTTCTTTTGTTCTTCTTCTTGCTTTTTCTTTTCCTGCTCTTTCTCTTTTTCCGTCATTTCCCCTTGGTCTGACTCTTTTTCTTGCTGCTCTGGGTTGTCTGGTTGGTCTTTATTTTCACCTTCTTTTTGCTCATCGCCTTCTTTCTGCTGGTCTTGCTGCTGATCTTGACTTTTCTCTGAGTCCTTATTTTCTTGATCGTTTTTGTCTTGGTCTTTTTTGTCCTTATTTTCTTGATTTTGCTTCTGTTGTTCCTCTTCTTGCTTTTTTAAAGCTTCCTCTACTTGCTTTTTGTTGTACAAGGTATCTTCGTCATCAGGTCTTATACCTAACGAGTCATTATAGGATTTCAGAGCCTCTTCTAATTTTCCGCCTGCTGCCAAAGCATTGCCTTGATTGTAAAAACCATCCGCGCTGCCATCGTTAAATAGTTCAGTGGCTTTTTGAAAATCTTTTTTGCGAAAAGCAGCTGTGGCTTTCCAGGCATCTGATTGGGCTGCCTCATAAGCTTGCTCATACTGACCATGTGCCAATTGCTTGGCTGCTTTCTGGTCTGCATTTAACCACAAATCGCTCCATTCAAGCGCATAACTTGATTGCGGGGAATGTAGGCCAACAATCAAAAACAAGCTCAATAACATGCCCTTTCTAAATAGCAAAACAAACAAAGGCAACAGCAGTAGTGTCAACCACGGGCCTTCGTCAATGTATTTTTCCGTGTCATAGTTTTCATCTTTTTCAACTGTCTTTTCGTCATTGTTTCCAACCTGTTTCGGAAGTAAATAATCAATATCAGAGGAATCACCACTGATTTGACTAAATCGTCCATTGCCCTTGGAAGCCAGAGATTCAAGTTCTAAAGCTTCTAACCTCGGTATCACTATATTGCCATTCTTATCCTTTAAAAACCCTCGTTCAGTAGGAATCGGGGCGCCATCCTTAGTACCAATCGCCAATACTGAAGTTCGGATGTTGTTAGATGCCAATTTTGCTGCGGCACTTTCTGCTTTACCATCATTGCTGCCATCAGCAATCAATATCACATCGCCGCTAACTTGACCTGCTTGTTGTAACAGTTCTTGGGCTTTGTACAGGGCTATGTCCACACGAGAACCTTGTACTGGCATAATGTCAGGAGAGATTGCTTTGAGCATTAAAGCAATGGTTTCGGTGTCATCGGTCAATGGAGTCACGACAAAAGCATCTCCAGAATACACCAACAATGCAGTTTGCCCATCTTTGCGCTTGTCCAATATATCATTGATTTTAAATTTGGCTCGCTGCAATCTATTGGGTTTTATATCATCGGCTAGCATGCTTTTTGAAACATCCAAAACAATAATTAATGCAGCTTGATTTTTAATCACCGGCGTTGGCATTTTCCTAAAAGCTGGACCGGCTATAGCTAAAATAGCAACAATACTTATTGGCCACAACAGCAATGACCATTGACTGCCTTTGCCTGAGGATTTAATTTTAATTGCATCTAAAAGATGAGAGTCGCATATTTTTGCCCAAGCATCATCTTTGCTATTGGAGTTTTGTAATTTCCAAACAATAAATAATACAACAGGTAGAGACCACAGTACCCATGGGCGAATAAAATGTAAATTATTGATGATTTCAGAAAACATGGTTCAGCCTCTTAACCTAAATACCGTTAACAACAAAAGCATAGCAACAGTCAATGGCCAATAAAACAAGGTTTGAGTAGGTCGATAAAACTGATCTTCTTTGGCCAAAGGCTCTAACTCATCTAACATGGCATAAATATTGTTTAAATCCTTGCTGTTCCTGGCTCGAAAATAACGGCCACCGGTCATTTCGGCAATTTTTTTCAGCGTCACTTCATCTAAATCCAATGATGGGTTAATGCGCCGATTGCCCAATAAAGTTCTTCTATAGACTTCATCTGCTCCAATTCCTATGGTATAAACTTTAAGGCCTTCTTGCGCTGCTAGCTCGGCTGCTTTTATCGGTTGAATTTCACCAGCTGTATTTTGCCCATCGGTTAGCAGGATTAAAATGCGGTTATTATCGGTGGTTTTACGCACACGCTTTACAGCCAAACCAATGGCATCTCCAATGGCTGTGGCCTTGCCTGCAATACCGATGATTGATTCAGACAACAAAATATTGACCGTTTTTCTATCAAAAGTTAATGGGGTTTGTAAATACGCTTGTTGACCAAATAAGATCAAACCAATTCGATCGCCTTTTCTGCGCTGGATAAAATCTCCAGCTACATATTTAATCATGGTTAGCCTATCCACTTCTCGGCCATTGATTTTCATATCCGTTTCTTGCATTGAACCCGAGACATCAACAGCCAACATCAAGTCCCTGCCCTCTACAGGTAATGCGATTGCCTGGCCAATCCAAACAGGCTTGGCTGCTGCAACAATAAAAAATAACCACGCGATAATCGCTAATAGTTTAAGCC
>CAZLZZ010000032.1:22158-26142 GCA_964564165.1 uncultured Alcanivoracaceae bacterium
GTTCATTAATGCTGCTTAATGAATGCCAAAAATTGGTGAAAAATGGCACCTTAACCGTTGTAATACTGGCTTGTTTAACAGAAGGCAATAACCACATCACTAACGGTAAAATTGCGAGGTAAAAAACCACTGGCCATTGAAACTCAAGCATGTTGTTTCTCCGATGTTTGTTTCAATGTGCTTTGTTCAAACTTTTTGGCATGTTTTATGGCAGCAGGAAAATAGTTTTTTACAGTAGCCAATAAACTGGGCACATCAAACTCAATATTTTTGATGTACTGGGCTTGGGTTAGTTCTGTTTGGTATCGGGTGAAAACATCTGAATCCACCCTACTGTTTAAATATTCTATCCAGTCTTGTCCAGTTAAGCTTGTTGCATTTGAGTCTTTAAGCACATGCCTTACAAATCTCTTCAACAATTCAGAAATGTCTGCGGCTAAACGGTGTTTATCTTGATGCTGTTTAAAATTGTTGCGAATAGACAGCAATTCGCTCTGCAACAATTGATTAACTTGTTTTAATTGTTTTAATTTAGCCCACTTTTTATACACAAAATAAACGATTATTCCAACAACAATAATGAGTATCCACCAACCAAAGGCCAACGGCCAAATACTGGGATCTGCAGGCAAATGTATGTCACGCAATTCCAATGCAGGAGCTGTTTTATCCATGCTTGGCTCCTGTATTTATCTCACTGTCTTCTTGCAATAGTCCCTTTTTAAAGATCGACCAAGCGGCGGCTGGGGTTTTGATCGCTTGTTTAATCTTGTCTTGTAATTTATCACTGGTTAAAATGGGGATAACAGGAACCCCAGATTTCTGTATGTTTTCATAAACATTGTCTAAGTGTTGGTGCTGTTTTTGCTGCATATTTTCAACATCACTGGATTTTTTACTGTTTAAAACCACTGATTTTTCGCCGTTATTGATGCCATATATTCCAGGCAATGGCGTATTGATTTCAAATGAATCTATAACAAACAACGCCAAAACATCGTTGTGTTTTTTGAGTTGAATTAAGTGGCGTTTCACCTCTGAACCCAGATGGTAAAAGTCACTGACAATAATAACCAAAGAACCGGGTCTGATAATTCCTCGCATTCTTTGCAGTGCATCTTGCAATTGAGTTTGCTGATCATTATCTGATGTATCTGATGTGTTTTCATAAGCATCTGCTTGTACCAAATGCGCGATTAAACGCATCATTCCCCGCTTTCCACCCACGGGTTTTTCATGGTGAATGCCGTTTCTGCCATAGCTCATCACACCTACTCTGTCGCCATTTTTCACCGCAGCCCATGCCAACAGGGCCGCTGATTTAGCAGCTGTGACTGACTTGAACTCTTTGCGTGTTCCAAAGGACATCGAGGTATTGGTATCCATGATGATATGAATGGGTCTTTCCCTTTCTTCTTGAAACAACTTGGTGTGAGCTGTGCCTGTTCGGGCTGTTACCAACCAATCCATATTGCGAATATCATCACCGGCTTGATAAACTCTGGATTCCTGATAATCCATTCCTCGCCCACGAAAACGCGAGTCATGCAAACCTGATATCGCTGAGGTGGCTTTTTTACGGCCAGATAGCGACAAAGATTTTGCATAGGCTTCTTGCTGTACCAACGCTTTGGTCGTAACAGCTATTGCTGGATTGAGATTTTTTTTTAGCATATCAGTTTAATATTTCAAACATCAGATGATAGGCACTACTCTGAGCAATCTATCAATGATGTCATCGGGTGTAATTCCCTCTACTTCCGCTTCAAATGTCAATATCAACCGGTGTCTAAGCACATCATGAATGACATTATGGATATCTTCTGGCAACAAGTGATCTCTACCGCGCAAAAATGCCAACGCGCGAGCACAGCGATCCAGAGCTATGGTTGCTCTAGGCGAACCACCATAACTAATCATGCCAGCCAATTGCTTGTCATATTTCTCTGGATTTCTGGTGGCTAAAATCAATTCAATCATGTAACTCTGTAAATTGTCTGCAACATATAAATTTAATACCTGTTGTTGCGCCTTAAAGACATTTTCCTGAGTAAGAAAAGCCGAATCCTTTGATGGTTTTTGGTAACCATCTTTGTCGCGGTCTTGTGCCAGTTTCAGTATGTCTTTTTCCGTATGTGAATCTGGATAATCAATTGAAACATGCATTTGAAATCTGTCTAACTGCGCTTCTGGAAGCGGATATGTTCCTTCTTGCTCAATGGGGTTTTGGGTTGCCATCACTAAAAACAATTTGGGCAACTGATAGGTTGTACTGCCGATGGTGATTTGTTGCTCACCCATGGCTTCAAGCAAAGCCGATTGAACTTTTGCTGGTGCACGATTGACTTCATCGGCCAATATCAAATTATGAAACAACGGTCCTTTTTGAAATTCGAACTCACCGGTTTGTGCGCGATAAATTTCCGTTCCTGTTAAATCAGAGGGCAATAAATCTGGCGTGAATTGAATGCGCTTAAAGTCTCCTTCAAGTCTATCAGCTAAAGCCTTAATCGCGGTGGTTTTAGCAAGGCCTGGAGCCCCTTCAACCAATAAATGCCCATGTGACAATAAAGCCATGAGTATTCTGTCCACAAGCTTTGCCTGCCCAAATATTTCTTGGGACAAAGAGTCGCTGACTTTTTGGAATATTTTTGCTGTTTCAGAAATTTCTGAAGTTTTAGTTGCTTCTTGATTTACCATATTCAACCTTTATTATTTTGACCCTGTTAGGACAGTTGGCATATAATAAGGTTCAACCCAATTGAATTCAAGTATCAACCACTCATGATTAAAAAAATCACCTATATTTTAAGTGTATTTCTGATAAATGTATGTGCAGTGCTAAACACAGTTCTTACGGCCAACTATTTGCTGATGTTGTTTTTTCGCCGTAGTAGATTAACAAGAAAAAAACTATTTCGCACAGCGGCGCAACGGCACAGAGAAAAACCTGTTTATTACTCATTGGAAGTGTGGCTTTAGCCTCGCCTAGCAAACAATGAAAGTACTATCCCCAAACCATCCAATTATTTCAATCTTCAATTAACTTGGTGTTTCCGCAACTCATAACGCAAATAATAATCAAACTGATTCAAGACACTCAACAACGCCGTATTGATGTAAATATTTATCCCTGCTTTTTTTCTGTGAAATTGAAAAACACTGTCATCAACTTTTTTATTGGTATCTGTTTTTATCACTACTTGTGAATAGTTATTATCCACATCAATTTTGTGTTGCCCGACTTTGTTTATGTATTCTTCAATAAAACCAGACAGAACTATTACCGATTGATTAGCCCATTTGATCGCTTTTTGATGAAAGTTTTTTAATGTTGTTAAATCTCCTTCACGATAGGCTTTTAGAGTTAAATAATAATTTATCGGATTAATCACTTTGAAATAAAGCACTAATAAATAAGACGAAATCACACCCAATTCTTTTTGTACAAATGAAAGTGCAAAAGCACGAATCACACGACCATTTCCATCCACAAAAGGATGAATAAAAGCCAGTTGAAACATTGCTATTAATGCTATATTTATTCTTGAGGATCTTTCAGAATGAATAAACTCAAAAACATCAGCCAATAAGTTGTCTATTTCATTTGTTGGCGGCGCATAAAAAACATAATCAACTTTTAAAGGATTGCCTACCCGCATTTTTCCTGCTCTATATCTGAACTGACTGTTTTTGGGTTGTAACAATTCGTTGTATTTAACCAAGTTGGTTTTATTGATTAAATCACCTGATTTCATCAAACCAAGAATTTTGTTGAATTTCTTCATGTCATTATTAACTTGTTTGACATGGACATCTTTTGAAATCTTCGCCTCAGTCCATAAGTATAAATTCTCTATCGGCAAATCAGAAAAACATCTTGCAAACTCGTATTGCCAGCAAAAAACTTTTGGAAATATAAGTTAAACAGTAACTATTTAGCGTGTTTTAAAAAAAATTCTTGACATCATTTTAGTCGATAAA
>CAZLZZ010000033.1:0-25937 GCA_964564165.1 uncultured Alcanivoracaceae bacterium
GAGGGCAGAATTAAAATTGCCTAAAATGAAGTTACACACTTTAGTTTACACCCTCCTCTATTCCATTATTGAAACCGCTAAAGCACACGATCTTAACCCCCAAGAGTATCTAACGCATATATTCAAAGAATTGCCTTTGGTTAAGACCATTGATGATTATGAAAAACTCCTGCCTTGGAACTATAAATCCTAAATTTAATGTCAAGTTAAATCAAGCATGTAGTTTGGTTGACGCTTACAGTTAATCTATAAAAATATCAACCGTTATCGGTTTTAAAAAACTTTTGCAAACCTGATATACTTAAATTCAACCAACCCAACACCAGGAAACTACCGCCGACAGGGGTTATCCACGATAAAGCCGTTCTGCCATGTAGAACCAGCAAGTACAGTCCACCACTAAACAGCAGAATGCCCAATAACATACTGACTATTGCCGATTTGATCCAAAAATTGATTTGTTTTAAGCTGCTTAGCCAGAGCAATAAAATGGCATGTAACAATTGATAAGTCACTGCATTATTGAACAACAAATAATTGACCGAACCCCGTTCAATATGAAAGACGTGACTGCCCATAGCAGCGAGAATGACTGCAGTCATGCCATAGACCGCTGCTATTAAAAAGGCTGTTTTTTGCAAGCTTAACATTTATTCGCCAGCCTCTTGTGTCTCTTGTTCCTCTTTTGTCTTAGGGGCGATTTCAACAAGCTCTGATAATTTTTTATTTAAAGCATCAAATTTGTATTTAGCTATCGCATATACCCACTGAGTTAACTGTTGCTCATATTGATTGTTGTTGCCTAGATTGCTAAATTCAACTTTCATCAGGTTCTTGTCGTCCTTTTGGTAAATTGACAATTGATATTGTAACCCAGAAAACAGTTCGTAAGTAACAGACAACACCACTTCTTCAGGCAACAAACTAATATCGGCAATAGAATCAATGTTAAATTTTTGTAACCCATTTGCCAGTGAATTAATGTCATATCCAGATTTTAACCGATGATTTTCCGGCATGTTTACCAAGGCAAAATTTTCATCTTGCGGGCTTATTTTGTTAATACTAAAAGATTCGATATCATTGGTTTTAAAAGCCACTGATTTTACTTGCGAAACATCAACATCAAAAATGGTATTGACAATCCAATCGTTGCTGTCTAATTTAATAGTTAACTTGCCTTGTGACAACCAGGTTTGTACCTCATCATTCTTGCGAACATAAGTGCCTTGTGATTTTTGAGCCTGTTTGCCGATAGAAATATTGGCAATTGCAGTCGTATCCTTAAATAATTTTATGTTTGTTGCTGCGTTCTCCCCTGATTGTGCCAGTGATAACTTTGCGTATTTATCGGGATTTATAGTTTTCTTCTCTTTTAGTCTGAACTTTCTTAAATCTAACAACAAATTAGCAACTTTATTGGCATCGGCGATAAAACCGTTTGCTTGTTGTATTCGCCAAGTACCATCAATTTTGGATAAATTAATGGTTTTATCATTTTTACTGAGTACAATTTCATCAATCTCATTGATTTGTGATTGCAACTCTGGGATCAAGAATTGTTCTAGGGTTGATGATGAAGTTGATAGTGAATTTTTTCCAGCAAGCACATACCAACTCACAACAGCTAAGAATACAAATCCAACCACTAAAATTTTCATACTATTTTGCATATTGCCCTCCTTTCTTCTTGGGTCTAAACCACAATACAAACACACCCAAAACACTGATTAAGATTGGTATCAATCCAATATTTATCATTTTCAAGTTACTGCCTAAATTTTTAATATCTTTGTCAAGATTGCGCCTAACTTCTCTTAATTTTTTCCTTACTTCAAGCTTTTCAGTTTGAAATCTTTGCAGTTCTTGCTCTTGTTCCTGACTCATAATCATGCGATTTTGCTGGCCTTTTTGCTTCTGAATTTCATTCAGTTTATCTTCGGTTTCACGCAAGCGCTGTTTGAGTACATTCTCTTGCTCACGAAATTTCTTATCAGAGGCTTTTTGTATTTCCATTACTTTAGTAAAAGGGCGAGATGAATTTTTCCGACCACGAATATTGATCAAATCAACACTTCCTGCCATATTGTCCAGCAAGTTTGTTATCATATTTCCATTGTCAGCAAACGCACTGAATACTTTTCTGCCAAAGAAATTCTGACTTCTTACCCACATCTGGTCAAATAAAATATCCACATCAGCAAATAAGACAATTTTTGGGTCGTTGTTTTCAAGCACAATATTAGATTTATCCACCCCTTCAATGGAGTCAGGGAATGCTGTTTTGATACTCCCTGTTAACCTGCCTGCGATAATCTTTCTTTTATCGTCGGGTTTAAATGTTTTATACAAAGTACTGGGGTCAAACAGAAATTTTAAGGCATCTGTAGATGTGCTACTTGAAACATTTGAACTGGACAAAATACTTTGTATA
The DNA here is from genome assembly GCA_964564165.1 of uncultured Alcanivoracaceae bacterium. Taxonomy (GTDB): domain Bacteria; phylum Pseudomonadota; class Gammaproteobacteria; order Xanthomonadales; family Marinicellaceae; genus NORP309. The sequence goes on from CAZLZZ010000033.1 coordinate 2,435, forward strand.
TTTTCAGATTCAAAAAAACCAACAGTTGCCAAGTTAATGGTGTCTAACTCTCTGGTGATGATGTCTTTTTTATTGAAAGCTTTATCTTTTAAAGCCAAATAGCCCAAATGACGGGTGGGTCTTGTTCCTTGTCTTGATTGAATACTTAAAGCATATTTGTCATCTAACACTACCTGTTTAGGATTGTAATTGACATTCCAAGCAGCAAACAAAACAGGCAAATCAGAACTGGTGTCTGCCTGATAAGCGGCCATGGGATTTTGTGGATCAGGTACGACCACTTCTGATTGAGCAAGCGGATCAACAAAAACCAATAATCTGCCCCCTTTCAAAGCAAATTGATCAATAGCAAACTGGGTTTTTTCTGATAACTCTTTTGGGTGTATTAACATCAACACATCAATATTGTCATCAATCGTTTCACTGTTTATACTTAAGTGTTCGATTGAATAATCTTTACTCAATTGCGTTAAAAAGACCTGTGCTGGAATCGATTCCCCTTTAACTTGATCAAACCTTGCTTCTATTTCAATCGAGCTCATTATCCCTATGGTGTTTTTCTCAGGACTATTTAGGCTGTTGATTAACTGAGCAATATCGTATTCAAGAAAAGATTCTCTATCGGGTTGCATAAAGGCAATAACTTCCAGACTATCCAAAGTATTTTGGCCGACTATTCCAAAAAACACATTTTCACCACCATCACCTACAGGCAAAGCTTGCAAACCAAATTGAGCAGCATCATCTTCCTGTGGGGAAAATATTTTCGGGTCTATTAAAGACACTTCTAACTTGTTGTTAGAATACCGTTTCATTTCATTTAACAAATCTAAAACCGTATTTTTATAAGTTCTTAATATAGGAATACTGTGTGTGGCTTCATCCGAAAAATACAATTTAATGTGTATGTTTTCATCGATGGTTTTTAAAATATTCTTAGTGCCATCATTGAGAGTGAACAATTTATTTTCGGTCAAATCTAAACGGGTTTGTGAAAACAGACCTGATTGACTGATAATAATTGACCCCAGAAAGAAGATGCCAATCAGTATTAATAGTTTAGTTGCATTTGATTTCATTGTATTTCTCCTTAATCTGCTTTCTTCATGTCAAGTACAATAGATGTCGCATACAGCCAAACACTTATCACCATCCCAAAATACACCAGGTCACCCAAATCTAAAACACCCTTATTAATGCTTGAATAGTGTGTCAAGAAACTGGTTGAAGCCACCGAATCAACCAACATTTGCGGTAACCATGCGGCAAAAAAATCCAACACCATTGGCATACCCGCCAATAAAAATAGAAAACAGATAACTGCGGTGAGAATAAACGCAATTACTTGGTTTTTACTGGATGCAGAAATACAAGAACCTATCGCCAAAAATGCACCAGCCAATAATATACTCCCTATATAACTGGCCACAATTAAGCCATTATCGGGTTCTCCTAAGTAATTAATTGAAATCCAAATAGGGAAAGTAAAAAACAAGGCAATACCAATAAATATCCATGCAGATAAAAATTTACCCAACACCAAGTCGCTTTGTTTAACCGGTAGCGTCATCAATAATTCAATATTGCCACTGCGCCTTTCTTCTGACCACATGCGCATTGATACTGCTGGTACTAAAAACAAATAAAGCCAAGGATGGAAGTTAAAAAACGGCGTTAAATCTGCTTGATTGCGCTCATACAATCCTCCCAGATAAAAAGCAAATACTCCACTTAGTATTAAAAATATAACGATAAAAACATAGGCAATTGGCGTGGAAAAATAGCCCTGCAACTCTCTTTTAATAATGGCTAACATCGGATTCATGACGCTTTCTCCTGTTTTCTTTTGTCGGCATTGCCCAGTGTGATATTTCTAAACACCTCATCTAACCTACCGGGCTCCATAGTCAATCTTGTCACTGAAATTTTATTTTGTTTCAAAAATGCACTGATTTCATCAAAGATATAAATGCCTTGTGCTGGAAAAACAGTGGTCTTCTTGCTTCTGGCATCAAATTCAACATCGCGAACGCAAGACATGTTTTTAATTTCGGACAAAAGAGAAAATTCGATTTCCGCTTCAAAGGTAACAGCATTGTGGTACTTTGACATATTTTCTAACTCTGATGGTCGATTATCAGCAACAATTTTTCCATCAGCAATAATGATGGCACGGTCACATACTTCGTGAACTTCTTCTAATATGTGGGTTGAAATGATGATCGTTTTGTCTTTTGCCATAGAAGTAATGAGTTGACGAACATCGTGTTTTTGATTGGGGTCTAATCCATCGGTTGGCTCATCCAATATCAACACTTCTGGATCATGGATAATGGCTTGGGCCAGCCCTACTCTTCTTTTATAACCTTTTGACAAGGTTTCAATGCGTTGATAATAAACTTGTTCAAGGTTAATTCGATCAATTATTTCATCAGATTTTGTCGAGATAAGATTTTTAGGAATGCCTCGCATTTGTGCAATAAACTTAATGAAATCACACACCCGCATTTCATCATAACTGGGTGCTCCTTCTGGCAAGTAACCAATCTTATTTTTTACTGCTAGCGGATTATCGAACAAATCGATACCACAAACTTCAATACTGCCAGAAGATGGTTGTAGAAACCCTGTAATCATTTTCATGGTGGTGGATTTACCGGCTCCATTGGGTCCCAAAAAACCCAGGACCTCCCCTTTGTTGGCAATAAAAGACAAATTATCAACAGCCATAAATTGATTAAAGCTTTTACTAAGATTTTTACATTCAATCATATTTTTCCTCAAAAATTTACTATTAGTGGACCAAATTTCTATGTTAGAATCATCAACCGCTATTTTTAACAAAATCACGCTAAAAATCAAGAACATTTTCAACTTTTGAAATAACAGTGTTTTTAGTAAACAATCATCAAGTATAGTTCGATAAAAATGACAAATGATAAATGATAAAACAACTCGATAGCTTACCAGCTGGATTACTAGAATTAACTGCCAATAAACTTTATACCAAAATTGAGAACCATACTTTGGTTCATTTAAAAGGCAAAATTGAACAACCTATTTTTATTTCAATTCTACAACACGGTGATGAGTATACCGGCTGGGATGCACTCAAAGATTATTTAAACCACTACCAACACCAACTTCCACGTTCAATGACCATTCTTTTTGGTAATATCCAAGCTGCGCGATTTAATGTCAGGCAATTAGACGACCAACCAGACTTCAATCGGTCATGGCCCAGTTATCTAAATTTAGATGACCCCGTGGCTAACATTATGCGAGAAATCACAGACATCATGGCATTAAAAAAGCCTTTCGCCAGTGTGGACATACACAACAATTCAGGTAGGAACCCGCATTATTCTGGCATCAACTCATTGAATCAAGAGTTTTTAAATCTGGCTTCACTGTTTTCCGACACCATGATCTATTTCACCACACCGGTTGGTATACAATCTGGGGCATTTACTGAATTTTGTCCATCTGTTACCGTTGAATGTGGTCTATCTGGTGCATCTGGTGGCAGAGAACAAACACACACATTTTTAGAATTATTATTCAACCAAGACCATTTAAAAACTGTGCCCGGTAATATCGAATATCAAAGCGAACACCAAAAAGTATTTAGAATTCATGCAACCGTAAAAATTAAACCCGACATTAGTATTGGCTTTCAACAAGACAACTGCGACTTTGAATTGATCAAAGATTTAGATGTGTTAAACTTTCACCAAATCCAATCTGGTGAAGTTTTTGGCAAACTCAACAAGCATTTGTACGACAATCAAGTCATGCCATTTATTGTTATGGACAAAAACGAGAATATTATTACTGACCAATATTTTAAATTAGTAGACAACAAGGTCTGTTGCAACAGCCCATTCGTGCCTGCTATGATTACCCAAAATATCCAAGCAATCCGCCATGATTGTTTGTGCTATATCATGCAACCCATTAATGTTGCCAAAAATTAAAGATTAGAAACTGAGATAAAACCATGAAAATCAACCATGTAAAAGCCATTATTACTGGTGGCATATCAGGACTGGGCCTTGCTTGCGCCAGAAAAATCATTGCCGAAGGTGGGCAAGTATACCTATTCGATATTAATCAAGAAGTTGCAGCCGATATACTCACTGAACTGGGCTCTAGGGCACACTTTACTAACACCGATGTGAGTAACGAAAAGAATGTTGAAGAATCTTGTCAGCAGGCGGTTGATGCAATGGGAGGACTAAATGTTGCTATTAACTGTGCAGGAGTATTATCTGCTGGCAGAGTATTGGGACGTGAAGCACCTATGGCTACTGATTATTTTTCCAAAGCCATTATGATTAATTTAATCGGCAGTTTTAATATTTCCAAGACTGCTGCCAATATCATGCAAAACAACCAAGCCGACACCGATGGACAACGTGGGGTGATTATCAACACCGCATCGATTGCCGCTTATGAAGGGCAAATTGGACAAGCTGCTTATTCTGCATCAAAAGCAGGAATCGTCGGTATGACCTTACCCATGGCAAGAGAATTTGCCCGTATTGGAGTACGCGTCATGACCATTGCTCCTGGTGTGTTTATGACACCTATGGTTTCTGGTATGCCGGATCAGGTTAAAGAAGCTTTAGGGGCAGCCGTTCCATTTCCTTCACGATTGGGAAATCCTACTGAGTTTGCCGATACCATGGCACATATTATTGAGAATACTTATTTAAACGGATCTGTTATCCGTTTGGATGGTGCTATCCGTTTACAGGCTAAATAAAATTTGTTTTCAGGTTTTTTTAAGGCGTTACTGAAAGGTAACGCCGATGCTTTTCTTTCTACCATTGCACAACGTTGTCGCTAGGCAATTGTCATTCTAAATTAATTACTTCCTACCTCTTCTTTTTTTCCTTGCTTCTTTCTTGGCCTCTCTTTTTTCTTCTATAATGATGGCTTCTGTTTTTTCTATTTCAACTTCTTGTGGAAGCTCCAAACACAAACCGCCCAGATTTCCAGCTCGGTATTCGTGAATGACTATACTGGATACTTTGTGTAAATCTAACATCTTGCGGGCCTTGATGCAACCGCGCTTGGCGCCAATTTGTTCTAAAATCGTGTATTCATCATCACCTAGCTGCTCAATTTCAAAACGTTGCTTTAGGACTTGCGGATAATGTTTCATTAAATAACCAACCAGATAGAAAGCGATGTCCTCGTGTGTCATGGCGGTTTCTTTAATCGCACCTGTAATAGCCAGCCTTAACGCCCAGTTTTCATGACCTATGCGTGGCCATAACATGCCTGGCGTATCAAAGAAAGTAATGTCTTCAGAAATTTTTATGCGTTGTTGACCTTTGGTGACAGCAGGTTCATTGCCTGTTTTTGCGACAATTCTGCCTGCCAGAATATTAATGATGGTTGATTTTCCGACATTGGGGATACCCATAATCATGGCAGTGATGAATTGATGGTCGCCCTTATTGGGAATCATTTGTCGACAAAGTTCTAAGATTCTCTTTAGCTGATCAGGCTGTTTGGCACTTAAAGCGATGGTTTTAATGTTATCATTTTTTTCTAAGTGTTGTTGCCATGTTTTGACAATTAAAGGGTCAGATAAATCGGCTTTATTTAAGACTTTTATTGAAGGTTTATGCGCCGCAAATTCCATCAGCAAAGGGTTCTGACTGCTATAGGGAATCCTAGCATCAAGAATTTCAATCACCACATCAATCTCGGGCAATAACTTCTTAATCTCTTTGCCTGCTTTATACATGTGACCTGGAAACCACTGAATTGCCATGTTAAATCTCAATATTTACACCATTAATTCCCAATATTTTATGAAATAAAGGGGTTAATAGCTATTAATTTAAAAGATAGTGATAAAATAAGCGGTTACTTTGTGAAATAAGAAATATATGGTCTTTGAAAAAGAATTTGATGTAATTGTAGTCGGCGGTGGCCATGCGGGAACCGAAGCCGCTTTGGCTGCTGCGCGCATGGGCGCGTCAACTTTATTGTTAACTCACAATATTGAAACCATTGGTCAAATGAGCTGCAATCCTGCAATTGGCGGCATTGGTAAAGGCCATTTGGTGAAAGAAATCGATGCGATGGGCGGCGTAATGGCACAAGCCACCGACCATGCAGGTATTCAATGGCGCACACTTAATTCTCGCAAAGGTCCTGCTGTACGTGCAACTCGTGCGCAATGTGATCGGACTTTGTATCGAAACTATGTTCGTCAAACCGTCGAAAACCAACCTAACCTAAAAATATTCCAACAAGCCTGTGATGATTTAGTCATCGAAGACCAAAAAGTCACTGCAGTTGTGACTCAAATGGGCTTGGTGTTTAAAGCCAAGACCGTTATCTTAACTGTCGGCACCTTCCTTGACGGCAAAATTCATATCGGCTTATCCAATCACCAAGGTGGTCGAGCGGGCGACCCTCCTGCCAAAACCTTGGCCGAAAAATTGCGTGCTCTGCCCTTTAAAGTAGCCAGATTAAAAACTGGAACGCCTGCTCGCATTGATGGCAACAGTGTTGACTTAGTGTTATGGAAGAACAACCCGGCGATGAAAAAGTGCCCGTTTTCTCCTATCTGGGTTCGTTAGATGATCATCCAGGTCAAGTTTCGTGCTATATCACCCATACCAATTTAAAAACTCATGAGCTGATTCGCGGTGGATTGGATCGCTCACCGATGTACACAGGTGTGATTGAAGGTAGTGGCCCAAGGTATTGTCCTTCAATTGAAGATAAAATTATGCGTTTTGCAGACAAAGATTCGCACCAAATCTTTGTTGAACCAGAAGGATTAAACACCACCGAACTCTACCCCAATGGCATATCAACCAGTTTGCCTTTTGATGTACAATTGGATTTTATTCGTTCTATCAAAGGTTTTGAAAATGCCCACATTACCCGCCCAGGTTATGCCATTGAATACGACTACTTCGACCCGCGCGGATTAAAGGACTCACTAGAGACCAAATACATTGAAAGCCTGTTTTTTGCTGGTCAAATAAATGGCACTACCGGCTATGAAGAAGCTGGTGCTCAAGGACTGATTGCAGGCATGAATGCCGCCCTTAAAACACAAAACAAAGACTCTTGGTGCCCTGCTCGATCGCAAGCTTATATCGGCGTTTTGATTGATGATTTAATTACCAAAGGCACCAACGAACCCTATCGGATGTTTACTTCTCGTGCCGAATACCGATTATTACTGCGTGAAGACAATGCCGATATGCGCTTAACACCCTAAGCCCATGAATTGGCCTGGTTGACGATAACCGCTGGCAGGCCTTCAGCATAAAAAAACAAGCAGTTGAAGACGAATTAAAGTTTCTAAAATCAATTTGGCTATCTCCTCACAACAGTTTAGGCAAAGCTTTTAGTGCAAAATTTACCGACATCCCATTAAACAAAGAAGTCAGCGCTTATGATTTATTGCGCCGGCCAGAAATGACTTATGCAATGCTGTGTGAAATTGATGGGCTTAGCAACCATTTAACAGAAGAAAAGGCCATCGAGCAATTGGAAATTCATGCCCAATACTCAGGTTATATGGAACGCCAAATCGCCGAAATAGCCAAAGCCAAGGCTCAGGAAAACAAAGGAATCCCTAACTTATTTGATTATGAATCTGTCACCGGATTAAGTGCGGAATTAACCGAAAAACTGACATTAGTTAAACCACAAACCATTGGCCAAGCAACCCGAATCCAAGGCATGACCCCAGCAGCTGTATCTTTGTTGTTGGTACATTTAAAAAGAGCAGGTTAATTTAGAAGTGGGTAAATTAACATAACTTAGAGGCACATCAAAACAACAACAATTCCATCAAAATTTGGCAAGTCAATTGACACACATTGCATTGTGTGGAACAATGTGTCAATACCAAGCATTGGAGACAATTAAATGGCAACAAACTTAGCAATTGACAATGATTTACTGCTTGAAGCTCAAAAATTAAGTGGCTTGAAAACAAAAAAAGACACTGTAAATATTGCCCTTAGAGAATTTGTAAATCACAGAAAACAACTTGAAATATTAGAACTTTTTGGTGTCATGGAACCTGATGCTGATTATGACTATAAAAAAGCACGTCAAAAAAACGGATGAAAATACTGGTTGACACACCAATTTGGTCGTACGCCTTTAGGTCAAAAAAATCCGAATTTAGCCACCATGTAAAAAGATTAACTGAAATTATTAAAAACAACAATGTAGTAATTATCGGTGTTATCAAACAAGAAATTCTTTCTGGTTACTCTGATTTCAGCAAATTTAAAAAACTAGAAAACAAAATGACATCCTTTGAAAACACACAAACACTTGATGAAGATTATATTCAAGCGGCTAAATTTTCAAATATATGTCGTTCAAAAGGAATCCAAGGCTCACCTGTAGATTTTTTCATTTGTGCAGTTGCATTTCGATTAAATGTACCTGTATTTACCACAGATAAAGACTTCTACCATTATCAGAAACATATTCCAATAGAACTATTGTCATAATTATTGTAACTCCTCGCCCCGTCATTCCCGTATAGAAACTTTTAATAATAGTTTTACGGTCAAAATCACGCCTAAGACAATTTAACAGAAAAAAGAGAAAACCAAATACCCTAAATCCAACTGTAGGGGCGGCGATTTATCGCGTCCAAATTCTCAAGCAAATTAAGACGAGATAAATCGCCGTCTCTACAGTTGGATTTAATGATAAGATATTAAGTATGATCATAAATTTTCTTTCAATAAATGGAGGAGCTAAAGCCCCGATTCCGATTGTTCTATATTTTTAACAGGCCCAAAAGCAAAGTGAAAGTTTTCTAGAGTAAAATAAAACAGTACAATAAAAAACTCCACCATGAAGAGCATGGAGAACACGAAGGTAAAAATAAAGAAAAGAGTATACTGACGTGTTCATGATTTTATAGAAAATTCATAAACTCGCTTGGTAAAATCAAACCTACGATTTTTTCATCTGCGCCATCTGCGTTCATCTGCGGACAGTTGCTTTTGATCTTGATCTTCCGCTGTGTACGCTGTGCCGCTGTGCGATAATCGCTTTTGATTTTCAAGATAAAAAATAAAAACATAGCACTTGCCAAAAGGGTTCATAATAAGTAAAATCATTTTTTTTAAATCATTTTTATATGGACAGACAACATGCCTTGCTTTCTTGGGTGCAAACACAACTTAATGACGATGGCTGTTATATTAAGTCGGCTTCTAGCGATGCCAGTTTCCGCAGTTATTGGCGGGTGTTTTCCCAAGGGAAAACTTATATTGTTATGGACGCGCCACCTGAACAAGAGAATTGTTTGCCTTTTATTGACATTTCTCAAAAACTTGATACCAGTGGTATACAAGTACCCGTGGTTATAGCCAAAGATTTGCAGCAAGGATTTTTATTGTTAACGGATTTGGGAACAGTGCAGTATCTTGATGTATTAAATCAGGACAATTGTCTGCCCTTGTACAAAGATGCCTGCAAGGCATTGCACCTGATTCAACAAAAAACCTCACAAGAATTCCTGCCGAAATACGATAAAGCATTATTGCAACAAGAGTTGGATTTATTTGAAAAATGGTTTATCAACAAACATTTGAATGTCTCGTTGAACAGTGAACAAACTAAACTATTGAAAACTACTTTTGAATTGCTGACTGATAATGCTGTGCAACAGCCACAAACTTTCGTCCACCGAGATTATCACAGCCGAAACTTGATGAAAACCAAACACAATAATCCTGGGATACTGGACTTCCAAGATGCCGTGATTGGCGCAGTCACTTATGACTTAGTCTCATTGCTCAAGGATTGCTATATTCGGTGGGATCCAGCTATTGTCACCAAACTTTCTGATGATTTTAGAATAGACTACAATAAAATCAACAACAGCAATATTGAATCAAAGGCTTGGCAACGTTGGTTTGACTTAATGGGCTTGCAAAGACATTTAAAAGTTTTGGGTATTTTTTGCCGATTAAATTATCGTGACAATAAGCCCAATTATTTAAAAGATCTAAGCTTTACCCTGTGTTATATCAAAAACACCTGTACAAAATACCAAGAATTACTGCCATTACTGGGTTTAATCAATGATATTTCACCCAGTATGGATAGCCTATGCGAGTAATGATTCTAGCTGCTGGCAAAGGCGAAAGAATGCGCCCATTAACTTTGGTCAAACCCAAACCACTGCTAGAAGTCTGTGGTACAACCTTGATTGAACACCACATCATTAACTTAAAAAAATCAGGTTTTGATGATATTGTGATTAATGTATGTTGGTTAGCGCAGCAAATTATGTCAAAACTGGGAAATGGCAATCAATATGGTGTAAAAATCAGATATTCTGCAGAAAACCCTGAACCCCTCGAAACAGGTGGCGGCATGTTTAATGCATTGCCTTTATTGGGTGAGGAGCCCTTTATGGTGGTCAATGCAGATATTAAAACAGATTTTGATTTTGGATTGTTAAAAAACTTTGGGTTAAAAAACCTTGGGTTAAAAGATAAGTTAGCACATTTGGTGCTGGTTACCAACCCTGCACACAATCCAAAAGGTGACTTTGCTATTTCAGACAACTGCGATTTATCTCATGATTCTATCATACCTCATGAATCCAACGAAAACCGTTTCACCTATAGTGGCATTGGTATCTATCACCCCAAGTTGTTTGATAGTTCATCAGCAGGATGCTTTTCTGTGGTTCCTCTACTAAAAGCAAACATGCAAAAGCACTTAGTCTCAGGACAATTATACAAAGGCAGGTGGGATGATATTGGCTGCATAGAACGCTTGATTGAAATCAATAAAAACTGTAAAAAATCAAACTAACTCGACTCAATTTAACTCAATCCAAACAATCGTTTGATTTTTAAATACTCTTGTGCTATTTTATAATGCGTTTTGAAAACTACAATAATAATTCATTATAAAAGAAAGTTTTTGGTGGTATTTTGCGCCATTATATTTTCACCGCAATGACAAAACACACATTAATTAAGGTACCATTAATTATCATTAAACATCACTAAATATCACACACAGGAGAGAATATGTTTCATTCTAAGAAACTTTTATCATTAATATTGCCATTAGCAATCGCAACACCCAATTTGGTTTTTGCTAAAGTTTTAAACAACAAACAATTGGCAGGTCCACCTGAAGAATTTGAATTTATGCAACCAGCGGGCCCCGAGCTCAATGCGTTTTCATCAAAAACAGCATTGATTCCAATATCGTTGTCAGAAAACAAAAAAGGCAACTGGAGTTGGTCTGCTGATTTACCCATTGACAATCAAGATTTCAGCTTTATTGTGTTTAGCAATGGCTCAAAAAATTGGCAAATTGAAATGGTTAACCCAAAAACCTATCGCAGCCAAAATATAAATGACCTTGCAACCCAAGCCTACTCAACTAAATATGGCATGGAGCAAAACAATTATTCTGGTGAAAAGTTTACTTTTTCCGACATGGACACAGGCAATTGGAATATCCGCATAAAAACCGATGGCGAGCCAGAACAGTTTGAAGGCTTTATTTTGCTTTCAAATAAAAGCAAATATCAATTAACTTCTTATAAAACAAATTTTGATCAAATTGTTGACCACAGTATTCATTTTGTCACACAAAGTACCAGCAATGAAAAAACCATTGAGGCATTAAAAGACTTCAATCCAATCAACTCAGCTTTTATGTCGGTTAAATATCCAGATGGCTCCAAGCAAAAAATTACCATGTTTGATGATGGATTACACGGTGACAACTTAGCAAATGACGGGTTATTTGGTGGCGACTTTAAGGCCACTCAAGCCGGTGCTTACACGGTTCAAATCAATGCCAAAGGAACCAACCCAAATGGCACACCTTTTTTCAGAACAACTGAACATTATGTTCCGGTTATTGAACAAAGCATTTCGATGGACAACAAAAAAGCAACGGCTTTTGCTATCAGTGATAATCGCTTAAACATTTCACTACCAGTTGAAAATACTCAAAAAAATAGCAAACCAGACGATAATCGCTATAGAATTATTGCCGAAGTTTGGGGCACTGATTCTAAAGGAACTATGCAGCCTGTTTCATGGATTAGTACCATAACCGGTGTAAATGACGGACAGCTAAATATTGAATTAGATTCGCGTTGGATTTCACTATCAAAAGCAAAAACTTCTTTTGAGTTAAGAAACCTAAGAATTGAAGATGCCAATCATTTCATTCCACTGATTTCTGAACAATCTATGGACTTAAAAATAGCATCAATGCCAAAATCTACCTTTCAGAAATACGCAGGCAATATTAACCAAGAGATGATGATGGGTAAAAGACCAGCAAACAATGTTCAAAAATCTTCTGGTAAACTCATGCTGGTTCACGGTTATTGTTCAAGTGATGTTTGGGGCCCAGTATCAGGACAGTTCAACAACTCTACAACTTTCTATGATCTAAATCAAAATCGCTCACACGATAGCTTTGCCAGAAGGATTCGTGATTTTGGCGCACAACACAGTTCTTTCGGCGTAGTTGCCCATTCACAAGGTGGTGCTGCCAGTTTACATTTGTACACCTACTATTGGAGTGGTTTGGATTACTCATCTGGAAGCCGCATGATTCAATCAGTTGGCACACCCTATCAAGGCACTCCGCTTGCTGGCAATTTAGCAGCTTTGGGTGATGTATTTGGTGCTGGTTGTGGATACAATTCAAACCTGACCACATCCGGTGCTTCTTCTTGGTTATCGGGAATACCCACTTGGGCTCGTAATCAAGTTAGTTACTATACCACTTCATTTGCAACCAAGTGGTGGAGATATGATTACTGTAGCCTTGCTACTGATTTATTCTTAAGTGATCCAGAAGACGGTGTGACTGAAAGGTCAAGAGCTCAATTGAGTGGCGGCATTAACCGTGGCCACAAAACCGGATGGTGTCACACAAATGATATGCGCGATCCTGGTCAAACCAGCGACAGCAGCAGAAACTCTATAATGAGTGTTTATGCCAAGAGATAAATATTTATTGCAATCTCTAAAAAGGGTTTCTTATTGAAACCCTTTTTTTTGGCAATAACAATCTCCTGCTGTTATAATCCAAAGCTTATTTAATTTTAATATTCACATCAATGAAAAACAACTGGATTCCACACATAACCGTTGCAACCATTATAGAAAAAAATCAAAAATTTCTAATGGTAGAAGAAAACTTACATGGAAAGAAATTGCTCAATCAGCCTGCTGGTCATTTAGACCAAGGCGAAACTTTGGTTCAGGCAGCCATACGTGAAACCCAAGAAGAAAGTGGCTGGTTAGTCAAAATTACCCACATGATTGAATTAGCACAATGGACATCGCCAAACAGTGACACCCATTTTTTGCGGGCTTGTTTTGCGGGCAACGCAATTAAACACTTCCCAGAACAGCAATTAGATGATGGAATTATACGCGCTTTATGGATGAGCCGAGATGAGGTAAAGAAAAACTTGCATAGATTGCGTAGCCCTCTTGTTTTGCACCACATAGACCACTATATTGCAGGCAAGAAATACGATTTGGATTTTTTCAGCTATTATGACAAAGAAAATTAAAGTAATAGTAGGAATGTCTGGCGGAGTGGATTCATCCGTCAGCGTCGCCCTGCTCCAACAACAAGGCTTTGAAGTGCAAGGCATGTTCATGAAAAACTGGGAAGAAGACGATACCCATGAAGTGTGTAGCGCACAAGAAGATGCAAGCGATGCCCAAAGTGTTGCGAAAAAACTCAAGGTCAAATTACATTTGCGCAACTTTGCATCAGAATACTGGGATTTTGTTTTTGAAGATTTCTTAAATGAATACCGCATAGGTCGAACGCCCAATCCCGATATTTTGTGCAACAGAGAAATAAAATTTAAAGCTTTTCTAGAAAACGCCCAAGACTTGGGTGCAGATTTTATGGCAACCGGTCATTATGTAGACAAAGATTTCTACCAAAACAAATACCGATTATTAAAAGGCCAAGACAACAACAAAGATCAAAGTTATTTTCTATACACCATTACACAACAACAACTGGCTTATTCGTTATTTCCTCTGGGCAAAATGGCCAAACCAAAAGTCAGGGAGATGGCGCAAAAACTGGATTTAATTGTTGCCGACAAAAAAGACTCGGTGGGTATATGTTTTATTGGAGAGAAAGACTTTCAAAAGTTCCTGGCCACCTATATTGAACCCAATCCAGGGAATATTGTTGACGATACTGGAAAAGTCATTGGCGAACACACCGGACTGATGTATTACACCATAGGACAAAGGCAAGGACTGGGCATAGGCGGGGTTAAAGACGCACCTGCACTGCCTTGGTTTGTGGCAGCAAAAAACCACCAAAACAATACATTGATTGCGGTACAAGGTGGTGACAATATATTGTTGCTATCCCATGAATTAGTCGCAGATAAAATCAATTGGATTTCGGGAGAAGAACCCATTTTTCCATTAGAATGTAAAGCCAAAACCCGTTATCGTCAAGCTGACCAAGATTGTACAATTTATCGCAATAACGATAACGATAACGATGACCATGTTAGAGTAAAATTCAACCAACAGCAACGGGCGGTTACCCCTGGGCAATCGGTGGTCTTTTATCAAAGCAATATTTGTCTTGGAGGTGGTATAATCCAACACACAAACACATTAACTGAACAATGCGAATTTAGAGAAAACCCATGAAGAGTAAAACATGAAAAACAGAACAATAGCCTTATCTGGGGTTTGCCAAGCAGCCTATTTTGCCAATGAATTAGCCAGCACTGGTCGTATTCGTGATGAAAAGGGATACCATGCATGTATCGACAGTTTGTATATTGTTGACTGTGATGACATCAGTGAAATTTATGGCAATGATGTGCACAATTTAACCACTGGATTAAAAACATTGAACTACGCCTTCAACCGGGACAATGATTATTTGACCGTTTTGAAGTACACCTTAACTTTATTAACCTTAGAAAGAAAACTGAATAAAAACCCCGATTATTTAGACAAAATTCAAAAGGGCATACTCGATTCAAAACACTTCATATTGCCCGATGACAACTATCCACCAGCACTGATTAGCAAGCTGGCAAACACCTACAGTTCAACCATCAGCCTTTTGCAACCCAGAATCATCCTAAATGGCAAACCAGAATATTTAAAACAAGCGGCTATAACAGAAAAAATCCGCGCCATATTATTGGCAGGAATTCGTTCAGCAGTACTTTGGACACAAATGGGCGGCACCCAATGGCAGCTATTATTTAAAAGAAAATTAATCGTTGAAACAGCCAATCAATTAAAGAGAGGCCGGTAAGTAATGACAGAAAGATCGGCAAAATATATTTTTAATAAATTTGCTACTCAACATCAAGACAAACACATGGCAATGGACCTATAAAATGATACATTAGATTTTTTGTGTTAAGAAATTAATACGCCCAATGCTAAGATATCAGAAATGGGTTGTGGCCCAACAAACCTTACTCAGCACCTGTTGAATAGATACAACCTATAGCTACTAACACCAAGTTGAATATTTAATAAAACAGGTTACAATGAATCAATGATAAATTTAATTAACCAAAAAATAATTGAAAATAGCAAACAACTGCATTCTGAATTTTCACAAAACACTCCATTTAAACATCTAGTTATCGATAATTTTTTCACCCCAGAATTTTGTCAAAGTATTCTTGATGACTTCCCTGAATTCGATGAGCAATTGGCGCTAAATGAAAATGGTACAGTAGGTAAAAAATCTGTTCATGAACACATATCTGAAATCAGCGATAATTTTAAACTCCTAGATACCCTGATTAAGAGTGAAAGATTTATCCATTTGGTCGAAAAAATTACAGGTATAAAAGCACTCACTTATGATCCCTATTATTTTGGTGGCGGCACTCATGATAATCTGGATGGTCAAGATTTAGATCCTCATGTGGATTTCACCCACCACCCTAAAACGGGTTATCACCGCCGTTTAAATCTCATTGTTTATCTCAATCATGAATGGAAGAAACAATGGGGTGGAAATATAGAGTTACACAAAAACCCACGTTTAGAGCCGCAATTTGATGAAATCACCAGTGTAGAGCCTTTATTTAATCGCGTCGTCATCTTTGAAACCAACAATTCTTCGTGGCATGGCTTTCCCAGGATAAACTTGCCTGATGATAAGAAACAACTTTCAAGAAAATCTTTTGCCCTGTATTACTACACCAAAACCAGAAATAAAAAAAACAAAACCCATGCAACAATATATGTAGAAAGACATCTACCAGAGAGGATAAAAGCCGGGGTCACGCTTTCTGAAAACGATGTGCAAGAAATCAAGACTTTACTCATCAGACGCGACCAACACCTAGAACGGCTGTATGGCTACATCACTGGTTTAACAGCCAAAACTGCCGAAATAAAATACAAGGTATTGAGGCGATTTGCCAAATATTTTATTAAATAAACAACACTCTTTGACAGAAGGATTGACACTTAGCGGTTGTGAACTGCCTCGCTATAACATAGATAATTAATTCACATCTGACTGGTTTTCTGGCATGGCATCAATAAACGCCTTAAGCTGCAAACAATTGTCATTGATTTCAACAATCAGAGGGTAAGTATTCAATGACACACTAAAGCGATTGGCATTATAAACTTGCGCCACAAGAAATATATCAGCTACACTAACATCATCACCAAAACAATACAATCCTGCGCTGTCTGCTAATTGTTTCTCAATGGCTGAAAAACCCTCATGAATCCAATGCGCATACCATTTATCCAACTGTTCTTTTTGCCAATCTTCGCCTTTTAGATACTTCAAGACCCGTAAATTATTCAACGGATGAATATCACAAGCAATAGATAAAGCCATTGCTTTGGCTTGCGCCTTTTGAATGAGGTTTTGTGGGTAAAGAGGATTTTGTGGATACACTTCATCCAAGTAATCTATCATTGCCATTGATTGTGTCAAGACATCCCCATCATCAGTAACAAGCGATGGCACAAGCCCTTGAGGATTCAACCTTCTGTATTCTTCCTTTAAATGCTCACCACCCTCTTTCACCAAATGCACAGGAATTATTTCACAATCGATTTGCTTGATATTCAAAGCAACTCTCACTCGATAAGCGGCGGTACTGCGCCAGTAGCTGTATAGTTTCATTTTGTTTTCTCCCTTCTAAATATAAACTCATAACCATAAACCGTGATAAAAGACATCAATATCAATGACAACCACTTAAATATATTTTGAACGACAGCAACATGAATGGGGTTTCCGACCAGATAATCCATCAAAGGTTGACGAATAAGCATTGCTCTTAAAGCCAATAATAAAAGAGATAAAAACACCGCTGCTTTTAGCTTGCCAAATTGCATTAACTTATCGCGTGCCAAATAATAAAGTACGATTGTTGCAATACCATATTCAATCGAAGTTATTCCCGCCACATAACGGACATCCCAAGAAGCCTTAATTTCAGTTCCTTGCATTTGCCCACTTATCCAACCAGGTAACCACTCAACAGTAGCAACATGAATGACAAAAGCTGTTGCTGAAGCGATTATTGCCAGAATTAATAATAATATATATTTCATGCTCTACTCACTAAAAATTTCAACCCATCAATAATAATACATCATACCCACAAAAGGCATCTAACCCTGATAAATACAAGCATCCAATAAACTCAAAACATCATCCACAATGTGTTGATGGGCTTTTTCTATAAACTTAACTTTTCTGGCTTTGTAATCTATGGACTTCATTTGCTCGACCATAATAAATCCAGTTAATGATGATTTGTCATTTTCACTGACATTGACACTGACATGAAAAGGGATTTTGCGATTGGTATTGGTGATTGGGCAAACCATTGTCATGCCTGTGGCTTGATTGAATAATTTATTGCTCACCACCAAAGCGGGTCTTCGACCTTTTTGTTCGTGCCCTGATTGTGGATTAAAATTAACCACCACAAAATCTCCTTTTTGTGGGCAGTAATCTACCATTCCTCTTTGCCTTTATTCTCACCCCAATTTAGCTCTTGGATTTCATAATCAGCCGGCATTTCAGCAACTAAATTTTCAATTGAATATTTACCATGTATCTTATGGGTTGGAGTTAAAATAATCTTACCATCTTCCACTACAATTTCAACTTCTTCGCCAATATCAATATGTGAATTTTTGAGGATTTTTAAAGGTATTCTGATGCCTTGAGAATTCCCCCATTTTTGTATTTTTGAAAGCATTTTAATTTTAAGATTTTAAGTATAGCCAAGTATATACCTTGCGGGCAAATCATTCTACAGATTATAATTATTTTATGGATTTAAAACCTCTTTCGCTATTTATTACGCATTCCCACGCAGAGCGTGAGGAGCGAGTAATAACCATCCATTTATAAATAAAGCCATAAGCTTAAATAAAACCATAAGTTTAAACAAAACCACGAATCAAAACCTCAGCGGCTCTGCGCCTCTGCGAGAAAAAATTTATCCTTCTACAATAGTATTATGAATAGTCCCAAAAATATTATCACCATTCTGGGCAAGCATCTTAATCTCCACATCATCACCAAAACTCATAAAAGGAGTCACGGCTTTGCCGTCTTTGATGATTTCTAACACACGTTTTTCAGCCAAACACGAAGAACCCAAAGATTCGTCTTCATTGGCAATAGTACCTGAACCTATCATCGCTCCAGCAGATAATGGGCGTGTTTTGGCAGCGTGCGCAATCAATTGTGCGAAATTAAATTGCATGTCAACACCAGCATTGGGATGACCAAACCACTCTCCATTGAGGTGAGAATGTAAAGGCAAGTGTACTTTGGTATCAACCCATGCATCGCCGAGTTCATCTGGTGTTACAAAAAAGGGAGATAATGATGTTGGTGGCTTGGATTGAATAAAACCAAAACCTTTGCCCAGTTCTGCTGGGATTAAATTTCGCAAGGACACATCATTTAAAATACAAATCAATTTAATGTGTTTTGCTGCTTCTTCAACTGACACACCCATCGGTACATCATCAGTAATAACGGCTACTTCTGATTCAAAATCAATGCCATAATCTTCACTAGTCACCACCACATCGGCATGTGCCGCTAAGAAACTATCACTGGTTGCTTGGTACATCAATGGATCTTCCAAGAAACTTGGTGGCATCTCTGCTCCACGGGCTTTGCGTACACGTTCCACATGAGCCAAGTAGGCACTGCCATCAAGGAACTGGAAGCATCTTGGCATTGGCGCATCTAGCATTTTTGCATCTAAATCAAACGCATCGGTAATTTCACCATTGTTTAGTTTGGTATAAACTTCTGTTAATTCAGTTGACACATCGCTCCAATTATCTATCGCATCTTGCATAGATGTGACAATGCTTTCTACGATCACTGCTGTGCAGTTATCTTGACTGACTATAATTAATTGTCCGTCTCTTGAACCGTTATTTAGTGTTGCTAGTTTCATATTCTTTCTCTTGTAAGATGGGCCCTGCCCATCATTTGTTTTTCTTGTATTTTTGATGAGCGGAGCCCATCTTACGATTTAAGTAGTGGCTCCCCTTGCGGGGTTCCCTTGCTTGAATTGATCCAATACTCTCACAGTATCAAATCAAATGATTTATAAATATTACCTCATTACTAAACAATAATAGCTTATGTGTTACGCTTCTTTTCCAAGTTCAAATATTGGCAAATACAATGATATCATTATCAATTGAATGATTATAAACAAAACTATAAATGAAAATAAAAGTATCAGTACATTTTTCAACATACTAAATCTCCTTGTTTCTTTTCGATGAAAATGCAATAAATGAATTATGAACGGTATTATCAAAAATAATATCCAATACTTGTAGCTTTTTAATACAAACATTGTAGCGAATGGGAATGGATCATCTGTACCAAAGGAATCATACATTTCAACAAAATTCGGAATCATATAAAACCCAAAAACACTGACTAAAACAATAACTATCATCGTATAAATGTTTAATAACTTCATAATACTTTACACCTCTTGTAATGGGCTTCTAGTAATGACACCCCTTGTGTGTGCCTGTGTTTGAATTAATCCAATATTGACAGCATTAAATTAAATCATTTATAAATATCAATCTTTTTATATTAACTGTTATCACTAGGAACCCCCACAAGGGGCTCCAAACGGTGTGAATTTTTAACTACCCGTTTTATTGAGCAATAATTTAGGGCTGCGCGTTACTACTTTCCTTCCTGAATTTATTTGTTTTTTTCTTAGCGCTTCACAAATTTTCCCT
This sequence comes from uncultured Alcanivoracaceae bacterium, assembly GCA_964564165.1. GTDB lineage: Bacteria > Pseudomonadota > Gammaproteobacteria > Xanthomonadales > Marinicellaceae > NORP309. Next base: position 22,753 of record CAZLZZ010000033.1, read on the forward strand.
AAATCATTATCGTATTTTGCAGCATGTTTAGCTCGGTGTTTTCTAATTTCAGCTACGATTGGGTCTTCTATCATAATGTTACTCCTAATTCTTCAGGCGAACAAAGCACGGGGCACTGATATCCTTGTGACTCTATAACTTCAATAATTTTATTTTTCTTTTCTGCGTTATTGATGTGTTTAAAATTCCATGTGAGTAAAAATTCTATGCCATTGGCCGCCGCAATACCAATATGCAGGGCATCTTCCACACTATTTTCAGGAACTGCTCCTGAAATAACCAGAATTTCAGCAATACTTTCTGCTTCAACCGTTATATCTGCATTTGGTATGCCTACTATTGCATTAAGTCTATTTTGTGCAGCATTCTCATCACCAGCTGAAATTTCCACTTCAACTAATGCAGAAATAAACACTTCAAACCTTTGTTTATGATGGATCCACCATTCTTCTGTAATTGCTTGCCTAGCAGATTTAACCACATCACGGCTTGGGCGAGCGGTTAAATAGCTAATCACTGACGATTCTATATATACGGCGGTTTTCATGGTTTTATTATAATCTTTTTTAAATTATTAATGCGTATTTATTCTTGTTATTTGATTTTACTGGATTCAACACTCTTAGTATCAAAGTATATCCAGTTTAATATTAGCTTTTGTATTTTACTATTATCGCAGGAACCCACAAGGGGCACACCCTACGGAGTTATTTTTTAATTTTCCAGCTATCTATATATTCCCTCCACTCTGTTTGCTCCAACTCTGTAGTGATTTCCAACCGATCACGGGTATCAATCATCACCGCCACTTCATCGGTCATGGCACTGTCTTGTTTGAAGGCTTTTTTCATAGCACCAGGGTGTGGGCCGTGAGTAAAGCCTTGTGGATGATAGGTTATCATGCCTGGGTGGATATTGTCGCGTGAAAAGAAACTGCCCATGTGATAAAACAATACTTCGTCGTAATCATCATTGTTGTGAAAAAACGGTATTTTCAAGGCTTTATCGGCGGTTTCAAATAAACGGGGAACAAAGGTACATATGACGAAACGATTGCCCATAAATGTCGTGTGAGCTGATGGTGGCACATGGTATTTATGACTCATCACGGGAGAAATATCACGCCAATTTAATTTAACTGGCATTAAATTTCCACGCCAACCTACTGCATCTAAAGGATTAAATGGAAACACCTGACAACTCATTTTATTCTTATGCTTGATTAAGTGTGACCACTCTTCATCATCATTTTGTTGTGCTAAAAATTGTTCATTTATCGCTGGAACTTCCAATACCGCAGGATCAACTATGGCATTGGGGCCCAATAAACCTTTATCAGGAAATTGGTAATGCGAATTGGTACATTCAATCATTAAAATCTTACACAGTTCAGACATTTCCAATCGCCACTTGGTACAACGTGGCAACATGAAATAATCTCCTTCTGACAATTTAATATGACCATAATCACAAAACACTTCGCAATTTCCCTCGTGCATAAACAACATTTCATCGCCATCGGCATTACTGACGAGGTGATTCATGCTTTCATCCATTTTTAATATGCGCACCTTTATTGAGGCATTGTGCATGAGGATGGGTGATTTATACGGACTACTTTCAATATCAGTTATTTTATTGGTATCAAAAGCTCTGGGTTGCAAATCTCCTTCAAAGTCTATCCAACCTGTTGGCATGTTTTTATGATAAAAATGTGCTACAGGACCAAAAAAACCTTCTTTGCCCACTTCGCGCTCGTATGTTCCTTCGGGTAAGTCATAATGGGTCTGCCTGGCAACCGTACCTTCTTTCCTGAAAGTTTGAATCCAGTTTTTCATTATAAATAACCCCGTTTCTGTTGCTCCATTTCTATTGATTCAAACAAAGCTTGAAAATTGCCCTCTCCAAAGCCTTGGTTGCCTTTGCGTTGAATAATCTCAAAGAATATGGGCCCAATACAGTTCTGAGTGAATATCTGCAACAATATTTTTTCGCCCGTCTCTTCATCAGCATCAATCAATATACTGTTCTGTTCTAATCGAGGTATATCTTCCTCATGCTTAGTCACACGTTTATCTATGATGGTATAGTAGGTTTCAGGTGTCGATAAAAAAGCCACACCTGCTGCCTTGATAGATTCAATCGTCTCATAAATATTTTCAGTATAAAGTGCGATATGCTGAATACCTTCGCCTTTGTATTCATCAATATATTCATTGATTTGAGATTTCGCATCAGGTGATTCATTTAAAGGAATTTTAACTGAACCATTGGGAGAACGCATGGCTTTTGAAGTTAAACTGGTTTGCACACCTTTTATATCAAAGTATCTTATTTGTTCAAATTGAAACAAGTCAACATAATAATTGGCCCATTTTTCCATGTCACCATAGAAAACATTGTGCGTTAAATGGTCTATGAAAGTTAAGCCCCATCCTGTTGGGAACTGATTCATGCCTACAATGTTTTCAAAATCATCATCCAAAAGTTTTGCATAATTGGCTTTATCCACCAAATACAAAACTGCTCCACCGATGCCTTGTACTGCTGGCAAATCTAAATCTCCAACTACTTCTGTAGAACCCTTTGCAATAGCATGCTTTAATGCTGCCTGCGAATCATCAAACACAATTGAGAAACCATTAGCACAAGGCCCATGTTCTTGCGTAAACTTTTCTGCAAAAGAATTCTTTTCTCTATTCAATATGAAATCAATACCACCTTGTCTATACAAGGTAATATCCTTCGTTTTGTGTTGTTTAATGGCACTAAATCCTAATTGCCTAAATAGCTTATCAATTGCTTCTGGCTTACTTGAAGCATACTCAATAAAACCAAAACCATTAATTGTATTTGTCATAATTTATACCAGTTACTTGAAATCTTCGCTATTTTAAGCATAATTAGTTTCAAATGAAACTAATAATTTGTTTTAGTTACAAATGAAACTATAAATATTGAATTATGCAACTACAAAATTTTTTACCCTACCAACTATCAGTCCTTAGTAATAAAATTAGCACCGGCATTGCTAAATTTTACCGTGACCAATATGGAATAAATGTACCAGAATGGCGAGTGCTTGTTATATTGTCTGCAACCAATCATCAAACAGCCAAAGATTTAGCCAATCACAGTCAAATGGACAAAGTCAAAATTAGCCGTACAATGAAATCATTAGTGGC
>CAZLZZ010000034.1:0-24673 GCA_964564165.1 uncultured Alcanivoracaceae bacterium
TGGCGGTTCAAACCCAATGGTACCGAAGGCTATCGAACCGCCGAAGTTACCAAAGGTGGAGTTGACACGGATGAAATTTCATCAAAAACTTTTGAAAGCGATAAAGTGAAAGGACTGTATTTTATCGGAGAAGTGTTAGATGTTACTGCACACCTGGGCGGTTATAATTTTCAATGGGCTTGGTCGTCAGGGCATGCAGCAGGTCGATATGTTTAGTCAGCATGTTTGATCACTTCTGCGGTTTAAAAGGCATACGTGCTTCGTCTCGCTGTCTAATCAAACCTTGTTGAGAAGTGTTGGCTACCAATTTTCCATCTAGGGTAAAAACGCGACCTTGTGCAAAACCACGGGCTTCACTGGCAACAGGGCTGTAACAATCATACAGCAACCAATCGTTGACGTTTATATCGTGGTGAAACCACATGGCGTGATCCAAGCTGGCAATTTGTAAGGTCGGGTCTAAATACGAAACAGGATGTGGAAAGGTGGAAGTCGCAACCAAGTGAAAATCAGAAACAAAAGCCAGTAGCTGGCGGTGCAAAGGTTGGTGTTCGGGAATAGGCTGTCTGGTTTTGAACCAAATTTGCCTAATCGGCTCTGCTGGGTTTAAATCAAAAGGGTCGACATCATCGGCAAATCTAAATTCAAAAGGACCTTGGGTGGTCATTAAACGGCGCATTCTTGGTGTTAATGATTTTAATTGCTTGCTGGTTAGAAAGGGCTTTTCGTCCAATTCATCAGGCATCGGCACTTGTGGCATGCTTGCTTGGTGCTCGTATCCTTCTTCATCAATTTGAAAAGAGGCGGCTAAATTGAGTATTGGGCGACCATGTTGAATAGCCACAACCCTGCGATTACTGAAGCTTCTGCCATCTCTGGCTCTGTCCACTTGAAATACAACGGGTTTTTTGACATCGCCTTCGCGCAAAAAATAGGCATGAAAAGAATGTGCCTGTTTGTTTTCTACGGTTCTATAAGCCGCGCCTAGAGCCTGGCTTAATACTTGGCCACCAAAAATTCGACCAGTACCAATGTCTAAAGATTGTGCGCGATAAAGATTTTCTTCGAGTTTTTCTATATTAAAATACTGCAATAAAGTTTCAATTTGATTCATAGTTGTTTGCCCAATGAGCCGATATTAATTAAGGTAATATTTTGCATAACTTGCGCCCAAGGAAATAATTTACCGGGATCCATCTTTCTACGTATATATATTTCCGGATCATTTTCAGAAGGAATTAATCGTGTATCCAAATCTTCATGTCCTGTAATGTATTTTAGACTAGGAAGTTGTTGTTGTAATTTTGTGATTAATCCGATCAATGAATCAATCTGAGTAGGAGGGTATTTATCGTACATGATTTGCGCATTGGTTTTGTGCCAATTAGGGTAGCGTCCTATGTTGTCTAGTTCAATTCCTATAGAGTTATTGTTGTGGTCTTTTACATGGTGAGCGATTCGGTTGTTATCGACCCATTGATACACACTACCATCCTTGCCAATATAATAATGCCCACTGTTTCCTGTGCCTGATTTATAATGAACTTTTTCACCATATTCTCTGGCTGTTTTAAGATTGGGCAGTTCGGTGCAATGAATGACTAGTAGTTCTATGCTATTAACATTTCTAGACTCAAGGTTGTCATTGTATGGTAGCTTTGTATTTAATTGATTTGACAATTTATTTTACGAGTTTTATCTGTTTAAAATAAAGATTTTATCAAAGATAGCAGTTATACGTCTTTAAAAATTTAAAATTCTATCAAATATAGCTGTTTTCTTCCTAAATAATGACTTTCAGTTTGATATTTATTTGCAATGAACAGGCAAAGCAAGTAAAATTCCGCGGCTATGAAACAACTACCTGAGAAAATTGCCCTAGATAAGGCAGTTAATGGACAACGGCTTTATCAAGGAAGTATAAAATTAAGCCAAATGTCCAGACTGATAGATTTATTGGCGGGGCCTACTGGAAAGATAGCTAGTGGCGAAGTAACTGATGGAGAGGTTAAATACTCTATCGAATTCTCAAGAGCCAGAGGACTATTGGGCAAAGCTCAGGTTAAAGTTAGTGCTGATTTACCATTAATGTGTTCAATCAGTGAAAAAGAATTTATGTTTCCTGTGAAAATAGATACTGTCGTTGGCTTTATCGATGATCTGGCTTATGAAGATTTGTTGGATGAAGATATGGAAGCCTCATGGGTTATCGGCGGTTTTGTCATACCACTAGAAATAATTGAAGATGAGTTGATTTTAGTTGTACCAGATGCACCCTTTGATGAAAGCCACGAAAGTGATAAGTCAGAAGGTGTTGTCACAAGTACAAATAAAAAACCGAACCCGTTTGACGTATTAAAGCATATAAAATAGTTTAAAATAATTAAAGTTTAATTTGGAGAATATACCATGGCAGTACAAAAAAGCCGCAAAACACCCTCAAAAGTTGGCATGAGACGTTCTCATGACCATTTGAAAGCACGCACATTATCAACTGATCCTGAAAGTGGTGAAGTTCATATTCGTCACCATGTAACAGCTGAAGGCTATTACAAAGGTCAAAAAGTTATCGATATGGCTGATGACTTTTTAGAAGATCAAGAATAATTAAATGCTGTCTTAGTGTAACTAAGGCAAATATAGTAAATGACGGAGCTTAATTTTTTTTAGGCTCCGTTTTTTTATGGAATTTAAAACACAATTTTGTGTCTATATACAATTCATTGTATAATCTATAAATTATGGAAAACAAAAGTTTAAAAATTTTAACAAACACCACCACTATTGCCGTGGATTTGATGGGCGGAGACGATTATCCTGATGTGCGACTTGACACATTGTTGGCAGTTCTAAAATCTCAATCAAACATTAAATTTAGGGTTTATGTGTCCAAAAGCTATTTAGATACCATCTCTCCTAGAGTCGCTCAGTTAGACAAGAAAATCATAGAGTTTATCTCCTGTGGCCGCTCTGTTTCCATGGCCGAATCGCCTTTTAGTGCATTGCGTCAAAAAAGAGAATCCAGTTTGTCTTTAGCGATTAAAGATGTCGCCGATAAAAAATCCAATGTTTGCGTTACAGCGGGCAATACTGGGGCAATGGTTGCTTTATCCAAATATTGGTTAAACCCTTTGTATGATATTGAGCGACCAGTGTTGGCTACTTTGCTTCCTGGTAAATCCAAAAGAGCTTTGTTGTTAGATGTGGGTGCAACTATTGATGCCAGAGCCGATGAACTGTACAATTTTGCAAGGATTGGTAGCGCATGGCAAACCGCGTTTAATGGTACAATAAATCCCAGTATTGCCTTGTTAAATGTCGGCATAGAAAAAAACAAAGGCGATGATACAGTTAAACAAGCCGGTGTGATGTTGAGTGAGTCAAATTTAAACTACAAAGGGTTCTGTGAGGGCACGCATCTATTCAATGGTTATGCCGATGTGATTTGTTGTAATGGATTTGTGGGAAATATTACTTTAAAATCCTGTGAAGCCATGGCATCATTCATTAAAAATGAAAGTAGTGATCCGGTAAAAGCCACAATTTGGCAAAAAATAAAAAAAGGCATGCGAATTATTGAGCCAGATAAGTATAATGGAGCGCTCTTGTTGGGTTTTGATGGTTTAATTATCAAGAGTCATGGTGATTGTAACGCACCAGCTTTTGATGCAGCATTAAACCAAGCCTTCAATATGGCACAACAGCCGATAATATCAAAGATGACTAAAATACTGGAGAAATCATAAATGACAATTTACTCAAAAATAATAGGAACAGGAAGATACCTACCAGAACAAGTATTAACCAATGCTGATTTAGAGAAAATTGTCGATACCACGGATCAATGGATTCAAGAACGCACAGGCATCAAGCAAAGACACAAAGCCGCAGATGGGGAATATACTTCAGATTTGTCTTATCAAGCTTCACTTAAAGCGTTAGAAGCAGCAGGTATCGAAGCCTCTGATTTGGACATGATTATTGTTGGAACCACAACCCCTGATTTGATTTTTCCAAGTACAGCTTGCTTGCTACAAAGTAAACTGGGTTGTTTGGGTATAGGCGCGTTTGATGTCAACGCAGCATGTAGTGGTTTTATATATGGGTTAAGTGTGGCCGATCAATACATCAAGTCAGGTACTCACAAAAGAATTCTTATCGTTGGTGCAGAAACCTTAACTAGGATTATCAATTGGAATGACAGAACAACAGCTGTACTTTTTGGTGATGGTGCAGGAGCAGTGGTCATTGAAGCGAGTGAAGAACCTGGGATTTTGTCGACACATATTCATGCCAATGGTGATCATGCGGACTTATTAACCACCAATAAAGGCCCGTCGCGGGGTATGGATGACTCAAAAACAGGTCCAATTGCTATCATGATGAAGGGCAATGAGGTATTTAAAGTGGCGGTTAGAACCCTGGGTCGCATAGTAGATGAAACACTGGCGCATAACAACATGGAAAAATCTGATATTGATTGGTTGGTGCCTCATCAAGCCAATTTACGTATAATAACTGCAACAGCTAAAAAGCTTAAAATGGATATGAGCCAAGTGGTGGTAACAGTAGATCAAACGGGCAATACCTCAGCAGCAACCGTGCCAATGGCATTGGATATTGCTATCCGTGATGGAAGAATAAAAAGAGGTCAAACCATTTTATTAGAAGCTTTTGGTGGCGGATTTACATGGGGTTCAGCCCTGATTAAATACTAATTGTATAATCTAAGCACAATTGAATAAAACAATAATTTTAAAATTTATAAAGGGGACAACTTTATGAACAACTTAGCATTTGTCTTTCCAGGACAAGGTTCTCAAGCCGTTGGTATGCTTGATGATTTGTATGCCACTTACCCACAAATTCAGCACCAATTTGCCCGTGCAAGTGATGTGTTGAATTTAGATTTAATGGAAATGGTAGCAACCGATCCACACAATCAGCTTAATTTAACCGAATATACCCAGCCTGCTTTGCTAGCCACCTCTGTGGCGATTTGGCAATTGTGGTGTGAAAAATCAAACATTCGCCCCACCTATATGGCAGGACATTCATTGGGTGAATATTCTGCCTTAGTTTGTGCGGGGGCATTGGATTTTGAAGACGCGGTATTGTTGACCCACAAACGGGGGCAATACATGCAACAAGCCGTGCCTGCGGGAACAGGTGCCATGGCTGCGGTATTGGGGTTGAGTGATGAACAAGTGACTGAACTTTGCCATGATGCAGATGCCACCGGCAATGTAACAGCAGCCAATTTTAATTCACCCGGTCAAGTGGTTATATCAGGTTCTAAAGAATCGGTTGAGAAGGCCAGTGAATTGGCCAAAGAAATTGGAGCAAAGAGAGTCATGGTGTTACCAGTGAGTGTGCCTTCTCATTGTCAGTTAATGATGCCAGCTGCTGAACAATTAACAGAGGATTTGGCCACTATTGATATTAAATCCCCTGAAATTCCAGTGATACACAATGTTGATGTATTGGCGCATATATCTCCTGAAAAAATCAAACAGTCCTTAATCGAACAGCTATATAAGCCGGTTAATTGGTCACAAATTAATCAGTTTTTTATGAGCAAAAAAATTGAAAACATCGTTGAATGTGGCCCCAATAAAATTTTGTCAGGATTGGCGAAAAGAACGGCGAAAACAAACAATCACCAATGGAATATCAACAGTTTAAACACAACAAAAGGCTTCGAAAAAGCCTTAACATTAGGCTCTGAATAATGAATATTACAATAAAAGATCAAGTGGCTTTAGTCACCGGTGCATCACGTGGGATTGGTGCTGCTATCGCAAATACATTAATTCAGGCAGGTGCTTATGTTATTGGAACAGCAACCAGTCAAGCTGGTGCAGATGCTATTTCTGAACGTTTAGGTGACAAGGGTATTAATGGCACTGGCAAAGTATTAAATGTCAGCGATGCCGATTCAATTGCCGCACTCATGGCAGATTTAAAAGCGGCGAAAACATTGCCAACTATTTTGGTGAACAATGCAGGCGTGTCTAAAGACAACTTGCTAATGCGCTTAAAAGACGATGAATGGGACTTCATTATGGACACCAATTTAAAATCAGTATACCGCATGAGTAAAGCCTGTATTAGACCCATGATGAAAGCTCGCACAGGCAGAATTATTACCATAGGTTCAGTAATAGGTTCAATGGGAAATCCGGGTCAGAGTGTATATGCTGCTGCTAAAGCAGGGTTAATTGGATTCAGTAAATCCTTGGCAAAAGAAATCGGTTCAAGAAATATCACGGTCAATGTTATCGCACCAGGGTTTATCCAAACCGATATGACCAAAGACATGGATGACGACAACAAAGCCGCCATGGCAAGCAGTATCCCATTGGGTAAACTGGGCGAGGCTCAAGATATAGCCAATGCTGTGTTGTTTTTGGCATCGGATATGGGGCAGTACATCACAGGCGAAACGTTACACGTCAATGGCGGGATGTACATGAATTAATATTATAAACTATGTAGGGGAGGACCCATGCGTGCTCCCATAAACAACCTGAATATTATTAAAAAATCAAAATAGAAGTTTTATTTAAATCTGTTATTAATTAAAATGTTGTAATCTCATACGTTTGTCCGTAATATTGTCCGTGTCCGTAAACTCGTCCGCAAATAAACCATGGCTACAATTAATTACTACCTAGACAAACCCAATAAGAAAGGGTTGTCACCAATCCACTTAAGAATTAATTACGATAATACACAGATAAAAGTATCAACATCAATAAGTATTGAAAAAGTAAATTTTGATAAAGTTAAACAACTGGTTAAACAGTCGGCAAATGATTACTATAGATTAAATCATTATTTAACTTACTTAAAGGTTAGAGCCGACCAACTACTAATAAACTCTAAACAAAAAATAATTTCTAAAAGCAGAATAAAAAAAATTCTTACAGAGTATGTTAAAAATTATAAAAAAGATAATAAACTAAATATTGTAGAGGAGCAATTAACACTTTATAGTACTGGTTTTACATTTATAGATTTATTTGCTGGAGCTGGAGGTTTTAGTGAAGGTTTTTTACAATCTGAAATATATAACAAGCATTATGATTTTGTATTGGCCAACGATATTAATGAGAATTGCGAACTAACCCACCTTGTAAGATATAATCACCAATTGAAATTAGATATGGAATTTCTAAAACAAGACATAACAGAGCCAGATTTTATAGATAATTTATTACAAAAAATTGGTGAAAGAAATATAGATGTGATTTGTGGTGGCCCACCGTGTCAAAGCTTTAGTCTTGCAGGAAAAAGAAAAAAATTTGACAAAAAAGATGATTTGTTTTCACATTATTTAAATGTAATTAAAACCTTGCAACCAAAATATTTCGTAATGGAAAATGTTAAAGGCATATTAACTAAGGAAAAAGGTAAAATCAAAGAAAGGATATTAAATGAAATCAATTCAATTATCGATATTAAAGAAATTCCAAAATTAACTAAATTCATACATAGTTTAAAGTCAAAGCATGATGATTTTATCGTTGACTGCATAATAAAGCGTATCAAAATTGAACAAGTTACAAAAACAAATGAACACGAAGCTAAGTATAATTATATTAAAGCCGTCGAGAATAAATTTAAAAAGCTTACTCCTAAAATAGTTAACTATAAAACCAGTAAATCTGATCCTCGTATTAATACCATAAGACACGGACTTAATTTATTAGTGAATAATAAACAATGGGAAAATTTAAAACGCGATATTATTAAAGAAAAAGATAATTGCAATATAGATTGTGATAATTTTGTTGATGCTTTTAACATGTTTTTAACTGAACTAGGATCTAAAAATATAATTCAAAAAATCGAAGTTGCATTTGATGAATTAAATGTAATAGTAGAATATCGACAGGATTGCGATGAGATAATCCAAGCGTTAAAAATATATTCCTATGGTTTTGATGAGTGTATTAGTTATATACGTACTTTATGTGACAGAAATAAAAAGAAAGAGTTATTTGACATAATTGAAAGTATTAGATTGTACAAAATTGAAGAGCCATTTGTTTTAAACGCATCAAATTATGGAGTTCCACAAAATAGGGAAAGGGTGCTATTTGTAGGTTGTAGAAAAGATCAAAAATTTATTTCAGATATTCCTTCTGCTATTGATGAAAAAAGCAAAGTTTCAATTTTCGAAGCCTTGTATGATCTAGATTTTATTGGCAACAATCAAGAAGCGAATTTCTACTGCGATATAAACCTAACAGAACAATACAATGGAACTGCCGAAAGTTTAAAAAAACTTATTAAAAATAGAGATTCATCAAGCAAAATAAAATCAACATCGTCAAAAGAATCCAAAACCTATGCAGAGTGGAGTAAACAAGGTAGATTAAATGGACGTTTTAAACATTCGAGCAAACCCTTTTATGTAAAGAGCCATTTAGCCTTAAAAAATGGCGAGAAGGATTATGATATATTACATAACCATAAAACCAGTAATCAAAATAAAGATGTAGTTAAAAGACTAGATATTATTTTAAAAAGCGGTGATTATAAAAAAGCTCAAGCTAATTTAGTTAAAGTAGGATTGTCATCTAATAAACGTAATTACAATGTTCTTAAAGTAGATAAACAAAGCCCAACAGTTATGACAATACCAGATGATTATATACACTATAATTGTCCAAGAGCATTAACAGTTAGAGAAATGGCAAGATTACAATCTTTTGATGATTCATTTGTTTTCCAAGGTAAACGTTCAACAGGTGGTAATAAAAGAAAGACAGAGGTTCCACAGTTTACTCTAGTTGGTAACGCGATCCCTCCTTTGCTAGCAAGAGCTGTTGCTACTGAAATTTTAAAAAACATCAGATGAGACAGTTATATAGTTTTGAAGAAGATAATCTAAGATGCCTAACAGAAAATTCTGTCTCTTTAACACTAATTGAACCAACTAAAATAGGTTTAAAGAAATATATTCTAGATGCAACTGGGCCAGTAAGGAATTATTTTGTAACAAATAATCTTCATGATTTTAGCGAACAGTTACAAGGCCCAAACCATAAAGTCTATATTCAAAGCCTGATTTATAACAAATCATCTGTTACACCATCAAGAACTTCACTATATAGACCTAATAGCAAACAAGGTGACCCAAGAATTTGGTTTTCTAATTTGCCAAAACATGCTAAACCCAATGATCTTTTAGCATTGATATATTTTGAAGGGAAAATTCATGTCATTAATATCACACAATATTCAGTTTATGATTTGCTCCATGATTATAAAACAAGCCCTATTAAAGAACTCATTTTAGAAATTAATGGTCTTTCCAATATAATCGCAAATGAATTATTATTCAAGTTAAAAAGAATTGCTAGAAACCCAATTGAGTCATTACTAAAGGCAGATACATCTGTGGGGAGAACATTGGAAACTGCTCTTGGAATAGGGATTAATTCTTCAAAATTGCCAGATTACAAAGGGATAGAACTTAAATCATTTAGAGCAAAAAAAGGTAATCGCAAAACATTATTTGCTCAAGTAGCCAACTGGAAACTAAGTAAGTTCAAAAGTTCAGCAGAGATATTGGACAACTTCGGGTATTGGAGAAAAAATGACTTTAAATTAAATTGTACTGTCTCAGCATTGACCAATAACTCTCAAGGGTTGGGATTAAGAATAGATTCTGATATTAATCGCTTAATTGAAAGTTCAAACATATTAGAGATTGGTGATTTTGCGGTATGGACATTAGAGAAGCTACATAATAGGTTGTTAGAAAAACATAAAGAAACATTTTGGGTTTCAGCTGACTGTATCAAAGAAAATGGAAAAGAATATTTTCACTATAAGAAGGTTAAACATACAAAGAAACCGATTCTTTCACAATTTGATTTATTGTTAGAACAGGGAATAATTACTTTGGATCACTTAATAAAACGAAACTCAAAAGGCCATGTTAAAGAAAGAGGACCCTTGTTCAAAATCAAGCCAAATAGTTTAGATTTGCTGTTTCCTCAAAGTAGCAGTTATAACTTATAGATTTATTGTCATATCATGAGCATACCCAATTACGGAAAAAAACTGATCAAAGACGGTGTACTTATCTGCGAATCAAAACTGATACACCCGCACGACTTTCAACAAATTTGGGCGCCAGACTTTATGGAGTCGATTGTTTTCTTTTCAGCCAGTAAAGGCAAGTACATATCATCCTTGAATTTTTTCTGGCAATCCATCTTTTATATGCGAGAAGTCAACAATCAATCACAAGCCGAAGAAATATTTACTTCAACCAATTTGTACAAGGTTTCAATCGATGAAGCAAAAGACAAAATTAAAAGCTGCTGCCCTGAATGGTATACAAATCATCAAGATTTAATCCCACAAGCTACTTGGACACATATTATTTGGAAAGATAGCAATGATGTGTTTATCTTGTTTGAGGACGACGAAAAATATTATGGTTGGGGATGGGACAGTACTTTTTAATTGTTAATTGTTAATGGCCAATGAAAGACAGGAAAAATACGATAAGAAAACGAGAAATATATGAATTGGAAAAAATTAATTATTGGAACATTGAGCTGGAAAAGATTGTTTAAATCGGTTGCTATTGTCTATGTTCTGGCAACAGTTATGGCATATTTTTATGCCGAGAAATTAATTTTTCCTTATAACCAAAGCAGTTATGATGAAAGTGTTTCTGGATTGAAGTTTCTTCAGGCCAAAGATGGTACAAAAATTGCTACCCGTTTTTGGAAGGCATCAAATGAAAAGGCTCTGATTCTCTACTTTCATGGCAACTATATGGACATCGGCCATATGGATGGTATTGCCAAGTTTCTTAATGTCAAAAATTATTCAGTATTGGCCACGGATTACCGCGGTTACGGTTTGTCACAAGGCAAACCCAAAGAATCAAATACCTATTCAGATGCACAAATGGTTTATGACTATGCTTTAAAACAAGGGTATAAATATGACAACATCATCATTCTTGGTCGTTCGGTTGGTTCGGGAATTGCTACAGAGTTGGCTAAAAACAACAAATCAAAAGCCCTGATACTAATTAGCCCCTTTTTATCCGCCTATCGGGTTATCACAAAGTTCCCACTGTTATTGTTCGATAAGTTCAACAATATAGCCAAAATAGATAAAGTGGCAACACCACTGTTTATTGTTCATGGGAAAAATGACCAGATCATTCCTGCATGGCACAGTGAGAGTTTATTAGAAAAGCACCTAGGAAAGCACAAGATAATATTAATTGAAGGTGCTGGACATAATGATATTTATGCTGAAGAACACAGAGATTTTATAGATGAGATTGATTTGTTTTTATCTGAAGAATAAATATTAATTCTAAACATTTCACCCATAAAAAAACCCGATTAAATCGGGTTTTTATACTTAAAATATTTAAAAGTATTTAAAATCTTAAGCAACAATGTTTATGTGCTGACGATTTTTTGGTCCTTTCTTGCCGAATTTAACAACGCCATCTTTTAATGCGAAAAGCGTGTGGTCTTTGCCCATTCCAACATTAACACCAGGATGAACCTTGGTGCCACGTTGACGGATTAAAATGTTTCCTGCCAATACTGTCTCGCCGCCATATTTCTTAACGCCGAGGTATTTGGGGTTCGAATCGCGGCCATTCTTGGTACTACCCGCTGCTTTCTTATGTGCCATGTCTTGTAACTCCTAAGCTTTAATTTATTTGATTTTAATTTCTTTGATTTTAATCTCAGTATAACTTTGACGGTGACCCATTTGTTTCATGTGGTGCTTACGTCTCTTAAACTTGATGATTCTTACTTTCTTAGAACGTCCATTGCTCATGACTTCAGCTTTAACTAAGGCCCCTTTTACGTGAGGTGTACCTACTGAAATTTTTTCTCCATCTGAAGTCATTAGGATGTCGCTAAAATCAATTTTAGCGCCTTCTTCAAGACCTAACTTTTCAACACGAAGAACATCGCCTTCTTTTACTCTGTACTGTTTGCCACCAGTAAATATTACTGCATGCATGATTTTTCTCCAAAAATTGTATTGTTTTAAACGCTACGACCAATGTAATCAATGCAGACAAGGTCATAAGCTAGTAGTGCACTATGCACAAGGACGGCGATTTTACTGGTTTGTTATGAAGTGGTCAACTTTTATTCACTAATTTTATCTATAAGAGTGAATTAAATTGTGTTTTAGGGGTAGGTTGGCGCAGAGCTTGCGAAGCCCAACAAGGTTATCTCTGAATATTGTTCATGAGTTAACTTGATTTCTTTTGTTGGACTTCCGTACCTCAACAGCCAACCTACAAATCATCTGCTCCCCCTGTAGACAATAATTTTTTTCTTCATGTCATTCAAGACCTTCAAGGTAAAAGTCATTTATATTTAGCAAACCCATCCAAAATAAGCTAAACTATATGGTTTTCTGCAATATATAAAACCAAAATGAAATACATCTCTTTGCGCGGTGCTCGTACCCATAATTTAAAAAATATTGACATTGATTTACCACGCAATAAACTGATTGTAATTACCGGTTTATCGGGTTCGGGCAAGTCCTCCTTGGCTTTTGATACCATTTATGCAGAAGGGCAAAGGCGTTATGTGGAGTCCTTATCGGCTTATGCGCGTCAGTTTTTGTCTTTGATGCCAAAGCCTGATATTGATCATATTGAAGGTTTGTCTCCTGCTATTTCTATCGAACAAAAATCCACTTCACACAATCCTCGCTCAACGGTTGGTACGATTACAGAAATCAATGATTATCTGCGTTTGTTGTATGCGCGTGTGGGCACACCACGTTGTCCAAAACACGGGATTAAATTGGAAGCACAAACGGTTTCGGAGATGGTAGATAGAATCCTGCAACTTGATGATTCTCGTAAATACATGATTTTGGCACCCATAGTTCGCAATCGCAAGGGCGAACATTCTTTGTTGATGGAACAATTGATGAGCAGTGGCTATGTGCGTGTCCGTATTGATGGTCGAATTTATGATTTGGATGATTTGCCACAGATTAATAAAAAACTCAAACACAATATCGAAGCCGTAGTTGACCGTTTTAAAGTAAAACAGGAAATGGCACAAAGATTGGCAGAGTCGATTGAGTCAGCACTGGTTTTATCCGAAGGGTTGGTGCAAGTGGTTTCATTTTCTGATGACGATGGTGTTGAGCCAGTTGATGTATTGTTCAGCGAATTATTTTCTTGCTCTGTGTGTGACTATTCATTGGAAGAATTAGAGCCACGTTTATTTTCGTTCAACAATCCCAATGGTGCTTGTCCAGAATGTGACGGTTTGGGTATCAGCCAGTATTTCGATCCAGATAGAATCGTCGTGTCATGGGACTTGTCTTTGGCAAAAGGAGCTATACGTGGCTGGGATAGGCGCAATGGATTTTATTATCAAATGCTAATGGCATTAAGTGAGCATTATGATTTTGATCTTGAAGCACCTTTGAAAGATTTGCCTAAAAAAATACAAGACATTATTTTATTTGGTTCTAATGACAAAATCCTATTCAAATATGCCTCTGAGAAAATGGAATTTAACCGCATGCGCACGTTTGAAGGCATTGCCAATAACATGAAACGCCGCTACAAGGAAACCGAGTCTAATATGGTGCGTGAAGAACTGAATAAATACATCAGTGTCAAAAAATGCGGGGTTTGTGATGGCGAAAGACTCAATGAAGCCGCGCGCAATGTGTTTGTGGCAGATAAATCATTGCCTTATGTTAATGCCCTGTCTATTGCTGATTGTTTTGAGTATTTTAATAACTTAAAGCTCGATGGCACAAAAGGCGAGATTGCCGATAAGATTTTAAAGGAAATCAAGGAACGCTTAGAATTTTTAGTCAATGTTGGTTTGAATTATTTGTCCTTAGAACGCAATGCCAACTCTTTATCGGGTGGTGAGGCACAGCGTATTAGGTTGGCCAGCCAAATTGGTGCAGGATTGGTTGGGGTGATGTATGTATTGGATGAACCTTCAATCGGTTTGCATCAAAGGGACAATGAAAAATTATTGCAGACGCTAATAAAATTGCGTGATTTGGGCAATACCGTAATAGTGGTTGAACACGATGAAGATGCGATTGCCAAGGCCGATCATGTGGTTGATATTGGCCCTGGTTCTGGTGTACATGGTGGGCATATTACGGCTCAGGGCACACCACAAGAAATCATGGACTGCCCTGATTCGATTACGGGACAGTATTTGTCGGGCAAGAAGAAAATTGAAGTGCCAACAAAACGGGTGAAAATTGCTAAAGACAAGGTGTTTACTCTCAAAGGGGCAACAGGTAATAATTTAAAAAATGTTGATTTGAAAATACCAGCAGGTTTATTTACTTGTGTAACAGGTGTTTCTGGATCGGGTAAATCTTCATTAATCAACAACACATTTTACCGTGTCCTATCATCTGAATTAAACCGCAATCAAAATAAACCATCGCCCTATAAATCATTTGAAAATATACACTTGTTTGATAAAGTAGTAGAGATAAACCAAAAAGCCATTGGCAGAACCCCGCGTTCAAATCCTGCTACCTATACACAATTATTTACCCCATTGCGTGAAATGTTTGCGGGCACTGCTGAATCAAGAGCGCGCGGATACAAGCCAGGACGGTTTAGCTTCAATGTTAAAGGAGGCAGATGTGAGGCTTGTTCGGGTGATGGTTTAATCAAAGTAGAAATGCATTTTTTACCCGATGTGTATGTTACATGTGATGTTTGTAAAGGCAAACGCTACAATCGTGAAACTTTGGATATTCGTTACAAAGGAAAAAATATTTACGATGTATTAAATATGACAATCGAAGAAGCACAAACTTTTTTTGATGCCATTCCCACCATTAAAATGCGCCTTGATACCCTGATGGATGTAGGGTTGAGTTATATAACACTGGGTCAAAATGCCACAACCTTATCAGGTGGTGAAGCACAGCGCATAAAACTGGCAAAAGAACTGTCAAAACGTGATACAGGCAAAACCATTTATATCTTAGATGAGCCAACCACAGGCTTGCACTTTGCGGATATCAAACAATTACTTGCCGTATTGCATCGCCTTCGTGACAAAGGCAATACCATTGTGGTGATTGAGCACAATCTTGATGTGGTTAAAACCGCCGATTGGATAATTGATTTGGGCCCTGAAGGTGGTGATTTGGGCGGTAAAATTGTCGCTCAAGGCACGCCGGAAAAAATTTGTAAAAAATACAAAACCCATACCACCCATTTTTTAAAGAATATGTTGTAGTCTGTACGGCTTCACAATTTTGCATGAAATATTAGGTTAGAAATGTTTAGAAAAAATATAGAAATAAAAAAAGGTGTCAAAGTTGACACCTTTTTTTTGGATTTAAATTCCTGAAACTTAGGCTAATTGTCTCAATACATATTGTAAAATACCACCATGACGCATGTATTCCACTTCTTTTGGCGTGTCGATTCTTACCACAACATCAAATTGGGTTTTCTTGCCTTCATTAGTCTTGGCTACCACTTGGGCTGTTTTTGAGTTGCCATTCTCCAAGCCTGTGATTTCATAAGTTTCGTGACCGGTTAAGCCCAAAGAATCGGCATTCTCGCCTTCCATAAATTGCAAAGGAAGTACGCCCATGCCAACCAAGTTGGAACGGTGAATTCTTTCATAACTTTCAACAATGACTGCTTTTACACCCAATAATAATGTACCTTTGGCTGCCCAGTCACGCGATGAACCTGTGCCGTATTGCGAACCAGCTATAACCACTAGTGGTGTGCCTTCTTTTGCGTAAATTTCAGAAGCTGCAAAAATTGACATTTCAGCATCAGTTGGTTGGTGTCTTGTCCAGCCACCTTCGGTGCCCGGTGCCAATTGATTGCGTAAACGGGTATTGGCAAATGTGCCACGCATCATTACTTCGTGGTTGCCGCGGCGCGAGCCATAAGAGTTAAAGTTGGCTTTTGGTACGCCTTTTTCTTTGAGATAAACACCAGCTGGTGAATCCTGAGCAATCGCACCGGCTGGAGAAATATGGTCAGTTGTAACCGAATCTCCAAGTCTAGCCAAACACCTAGCACCATGAATGTCGTCAATCGTACCAACGTCCAAGGTCATGTCGTCAAAATACGGAGGGTTCTTGATGTATGTTGAGTCCTCTTGCCAGTTGAAAATTTCTGAGGGTGTGGTTTCTACCGCTTGCCATTTTTCATCACCAGTAAAAATATTTTCGTAATTTTTGGCAAACATTTCTGGATTGATATTGGCTGAAATGGCTTCTTGGACTTCGTGAGCACTAGGCCAAATGTCTTTTAAATAAACAGGATTGCCATCATGGTCATTGCCCAACGAATCATTGTTCAAATCAAAATCAATGGTTCCTGCAATCGCATAAGCCACAACCAAAGGAGGCGAAGCCAAGAAGTTCATTTTGATATCGGAGTGAATGCGACCTTCAAAATTGCGGTTACCTGATAATACTGATGTTGCCACCAAATCATGGTCATTAATGGCTTTTGAAATGGCCGGATCTAATGGGCCAGAATTACCAATACAGGTTGTACATCCGTAACCAACCACGTAAAAATTCAATTTCTCTAAATCATTGAGAACACCTGCGCTTTTTAAATAAGACGTTACTACACGTGAGCCTGGCGCTAAAGAAGTCTTGACCCATGGTTTAACTTGCAAACCTTTTTCAGCTGCATATTTTGCCAATAGGCCAGCACCAATCATTACCGCTGGGTTTGAGGTGTTGGTACAGGATGTAATAGCAGCAACTACAATATCACCATCTCTAAAGTCATAGCTTTCGTGTTCGCCATCAAGGGCAACTGTTTTTTTGTCTCGGCCATTTGCCATGTCGGCAAACAGCCCTTGGTATTTTTCTTTGGCTTCGGATAAGGTGATTCTGTCTTGTGGGCGTGTGGGCCCGGAAATACTGGGTACAACCGTGCTAATGTCTAACTCTACAAAGGATGAATAATCCGCATCAGGTGTATCGACAGTGTGCCACATGCCTTGTGCTTTAGCATAAGCTTCAACCAAAGCAATTTGCTCTTCATCGCGACCAGAAAGTCTTAAATAATTAATCGCTTCTTTATCCACAGGGAAAATGCCACAAGTAGCACCATATTCAGGCGCCATATTGGCAATTGTTGCTCTATCAGCCAGTGGTAAATCTTGTAAAGCATCGCCATAAAATTCAACAAATTTACCCACGCAACCATGCTTTCTAAGAATTTGTACCACAGTTAATACTAAATCAGTGGCAGTTGTACCTTCGGGTAATTTGCCGGTTAGTTTAAAACCAACGACTTGTGGAATCAGCATGGAAATAGCTTGTCCTAACATTGCGGCTTCGGCTTCAATACCACCAACACCCCAGCCCAATACGCCAATGCCATTAATCATGGTTGTGTGTGAATCTGTTCCAACAACCGTGTCAGGATAGGCCTGTAAGACACCATTTTTTTCTACGCCAAAAACCACCAGCGCTAATTTTTCTAAATTAACTTGGTGTACGATTCCGTTGCCTGGCGGAACAACTTTAAAGTTATCAAAGGCGGTTTGCCCCCATTTTAAAAAACCATAACGCTCCATGTTTCTTTCGTATTCAATTCTTTCATTTTCAGATTCGGCACGGATATCACCAAATCTATCCACTTGTACAGAATGATCGATAACCAATTCGACAGGTGATAAAGGGTTGATTTTTTGTACGTCTCCGCCCAGATTCTTCATTGCATCACGCATGGCTGCTAAATCAACCACTGCTGGAACACCGGTAAAATCCTGTAAGACAACACGCGAAGGTGTAAAAGCAATTTCTGTTGAAGGCAAAGCCTTAGCATCCCAATCACACAAAGCTTTGATGTCTTCAACCGTGATATCAACACCATCTTCGTGACGCAGTAGGTTTTCTAATAATATTTTTAAACTGTAAGGCAGTCTGGCTACATTTTCAGTTTTAGCTAACTCCAGTAAGCTATGAATTTGATAGTCTTTGCCATTACATGATAATGTAGTAGCTGTGTTGAATGAATTGCTCATGTATAAACCCCTTTGTAGTGTGTCTGATATTAAATTTTTCATATCAGCTTTAAAAATTCAAGTGTATATTATCCTCTTTTTTTAATAAAATTTCACTATAAAAGTTGTCCAATATTAAATGGTGTGAACATCACATAAAAAAAGACGGTTAATTTAAAGAAGCATATTTTTTGCAAATTATAAGTTTTTATGAATTATTTTTGCTTTAAAATTGATATAATTGGTTTTTTTGCGTTTGAGTGGACAGCGTAGAAGTTTACATTGATTCTTAAGTGGATAAATAAGTGGATAAATGATATGAGCATATACAGTAAATACCTTATAGAGATTGAAAATAGAAAACTTCAAGGACTTCACCCCAAACCAATTGACGGCAATGAATTGCTAAGCGAAATTATTGAACAAATAAAAGACTTAGATAGCAAACACCGAGAAGATTCTATAAATTTCTTTATTTATAATGTTTTACCAGGAACGACCAGTGCTGCTGGCGTGAAGGCTGAATTCTTAAAAGAAATCATTTTAGGGCAATCAGTAGTAAAGGAAATTTCACCTGTTTTTGCTTTTGAGCAATTGTCACACATGAAAGGTGGGCCTTCGGTTGAAGTTTTACTTGATCTTGCTTTAGGTGATGACGCATCAATAGCAACAGATGCAGCAAAGGTTCTTAAAACACAGGTGTTTTTATACGATGATGATACCAAACGTCTTGAACAAGCGTATAAAAATGGTAGCCAAGTTGCAAAAGATATT
Organism: uncultured Alcanivoracaceae bacterium; assembly: GCA_964564165.1. Lineage (GTDB taxonomy): Bacteria > Pseudomonadota > Gammaproteobacteria > Xanthomonadales > Marinicellaceae > NORP309. Next base: position 18,810 of record CAZLZZ010000034.1, read on the forward strand.
ATCGGCAGTTATGCAAAGGCAGAATTTTTCACAAAACTGCCAGATGTTGAAGAGGAGATTGAAATAGTTACGTTCATTGTTGGTATTGGCGACATCTCTACAGATTTACTTTCACCAGGTGGTGATGCTCACTCACGATCTGATCGTGAACTGCATGGACAATGCCTTTTTGAACACGATAAAGATCAACAAAATAAGCTGCTTGCCCTACAAAAAGAACACCCAGATAAAAGAATTATGCTAGTTGCTGATAAAGGTACAATGGGTGTGGGTTCCTCAAGAATGTCAGGGGTTAATAATGTCGCTCTTTGGACTGGTAAAAAAGCAAGTCCCTATGTTCCATTTATTAATATTGCTCCTGTTATTGCCGGAACAAATGGTATTTCTCCAATTTTCTTAACAACAGTGAGTGTCACTGGCGGTATTGGTATTGACCTTAAAAACTGGGCCAAAAAACGTGATGCACAAGGCGATGTTGTTTTAGATGAAGATGGGGATTCTATTCTCGAAGAAGTTTACTCCGTTAAAACAGGTACTGTGCTTAGGGTTAACACAAATAAGAAAAAGCTTTATAAAGGAGATAAAGAATTAAAAGACATTTCTGCTGCATTAACCCCTCAAAAAATTGAATTTATTAAAGCTGGTGGCTCCTATGCAATTGTATTTGGTAAAAAACTGCAAGCATTTGCAACCAAAGTATTGGGTACAGAACTTATTCCAGTATATGCAACTTCAAAAGAAGTGACCAACCAAGGTCAAGGTTTAACAGCTGTTGAAAAAATATTTAATAAGAATGTTGTTGGTGCGACTCCAGGTGCTATCTTACTTGCAGGATCTTATGTTCGTGTAGAGGTGAATATTGTGGGCTCACAAGATACTACCGGTCTGATGACTTCTCAAGAGTTAGAAATGATGGCAGCGACAACAATTTCCCCCATCGTTGATGCTGGATACCAATCAGGGTGTCATACGGCTTCAGTTTGGGATGATAAATCTAAGGCTAATATTCCACGATTGATGAAGTTTATGAACGACTTTGGGTTGATTACCGCGCGTGATCCCAAAGACAATTATTTGCCAATGACAGATGTGATTCATAAGGTTCTCAATGATATTACTATTGATGATTGGGCTATCATTATCGGTGGTGACTCACACACAAGAATGTCCAAAGGCGTTGCATTTGGTGCAGATTCTGGCACGGTGGCTCTTGCTCTAGCCACAGGTGAAGCAAGTATGCCCATACCTGAATCAGTTAAAGTTACTTTTAAAGGAAAAATGAAAGATCACATGGATTTCCGTGATGTGGTACATGCGACACAATATCAAATGCTTAAAGAATTTAAAGGGGACAATATATTTCAGGGCAGGATTATAGAAGTTCATATAGGAACACTGCTTGCTGATCAAGCTTTTACTTTTACAGACTGGTCTGCGGAAATGAAGGCAAAAGCCTCTATCTGTATTTCACAAGATGAAACGCTAATAGAGTCTCTAGAGATTGCCAAAAGTAGAATTAATATTATGATTGATAAAGGCATGGACAATGAAAAACAAGTTCTACAAGGCCTTATTGATTTAGCTAATAATCGCATCGAAGAAGTCAGATCTGGAAAAAATCCTCCGCTAGTCCCAGATGATAATGCAAAATACTTTGCAGAATTTGTTGTGGATTTGGATGCTATTGATGAACCCATGATTGCAGATCCCGATGTATACAACCAAGATGTTTCAAAGCGCTATACTCACGATACAATTAGAGAGCTTTCTTACTACAAAGGAGAAAAGAAAGTTGATTTGGGTTTTGTAGGATCTTGTATGGTTCACAAAGGTGATATGCAAATATTGGCTCACATGTTAAAGAATATTGAATCTCAAACTGGTAAAGTTGAATTTAAAACACCCTTAGTTGTTGCTCCTCCTACCTATAACATTGTAGATGAGTTGAAAGCTGAAGGCGATTGGGATGTGTTAAGTAAATACGCTGGTTTTGAGTTTGATGATAATGCTCCAAAAGATGTAGCCCGCACTAAATATGAAAACATCTTATATTTAGAGCGTCCTGGTTGTAGCTTATGTATGGGGAATCAAGAAAAAGCCGAAGCTGGAGATACGGTAATGGCTACTTCTACACGTTTATTTAAAGGACGTGTTGTTGCCGATACCGATAGTAAGAAAGGAGAGTCATTATTGGCATCGACTCCAGTTGTGGTTTTATCTGCAGTTTTAGGTAGAACTCCAACTATTGAAGAATACAAAGCTGCAGTTAAAGGCATTAAACTCACCATGTTTGCTCCACCTTTAAAGGAGTTAACTTCACAACCAATGTCTAATCACAAGATTGCTTATTAGGTTTTTAAAAAAATGTAGGGTGTACCCTTTGTGGTACCCGTTTTAAATATATTTAGATGTTAATAAATGAACACGGGCGACAACTATCCTGACACAAGTGAGGGTCGCTCCCTACATTTAGCCCAAGTTTTAAAATGTGTTAAAATCAATTCAAACATAATTGTCACCCTATTATTATTTATGACGTATTTATAAGTATAGAACTTATAAATAGGATAATCATGAATAAAATAAAACAATCAAAGTTAGCAATATTATTGCTAATTACTAATTGCATAGCCTATGCAAGCACAGTCACAATTCCTAATACTTTCATCGCGAATACTCCAGCAGTAGCAGCAGATGTCAATGAGAATTTTAGTGCGGTAAAAACTTCAGTTGATGATAATGATAACGATATAGCTACTTTACTTGCAGCAGTTAGTCAGTTACAAGCAGATTTAACAGCAGCTAACCTGAATATCCTGTCATTAACTTCACAACTTTCAAGTCAGAATATTAGAATCTCAAACATAGAAAGTAATACCGTTTTAGAGTTGGATGGTTTTTTGTCGCACGAAGTTAAAGATGGGTACGATTCTGCTATTTTTTCAAGTGTTAATTTACATGTGTTAAATGGCGACGGTAATCTAGCGCCAGTTAATGGGGTTGGTAATGTGATTATTGGGTATAACAGCTCCACAACAACATTTAACAATTTTTGTTCTGACCCAAGTTATAATAATCAGGTAAATTGCGAGTCAAATGGTGCAATATGGGGCAGTAATCAGCGGCTAGGTTCTCATAATCTTATCATGGGTGGGGGCAATTCTTACACCAGTAAAGGAAGTATAGTTACAGGAGTTGCAAATATTTCCAGCAGAAAATATGCGAGTGTAATTGGCGGCCATTTTTCTGTAGCATCTGGATCTTATTCATTTGTTGTAGGGGAAAATAATATCGCCACAGGATATGGGGCAAGCGTAACTGGTGGTAAATTTAACACCGCTTCTAGTCAACACTCATCTGTAAGCGGCGGTGAAAATAACTCGGCTACAAACTCCTATTCATCAGTCAGTGGTGGATTTGAAAATACAGCATCAGGGGGATACTCATCAGTTAGCGGAGGAGATAATAATTCAGCAGGAGGTAATTATTCTTCAGTTAGTGGAGGGTCCTCTCGCGGTGCAAATGGTCAATTTGATTGGCGAGCTGGTTCATTATTCTCGGATTTTTAAGGATTAAATTTATGAAAAAATTAATCTTATTAGGATTCATTAGCACTCAAGTGATGAGTACTGATTTAATCTTCAAAAATAGCTTTGAAAACAATGCTTTGGTTGGTGGTGTGGTAACGGGTTTGGTTTCAACAGATTTAGAGCTTAACCTGAGTTTCAATAGCACAAATCAAACACTCGTAATTGCCAGCAATGGTACTTTTATATTTGATCAAGAGGTGCCCTTTGGTGTTATTTGGACTGTGTCTATTCAAAATCAACCCAGTAACCCAACAGCCCAAATCTGTACATTAAGTAATGCATCTGGAACCATGACACCATCGGGGGTAAACAATATACAAATAACCTGCCCAAATTTAAACAAATGGGATGTAATGAAATGGGATGAAGGCAGTTGGCAGTAAAATAAAATCATAGCAGGGTGCCGCCCTTGTAGGTCCCATTATCTAATTTTCTGGTGTAAATTAATGTACTCGGGCGACCACAAGGGTCGCTCCCTACATCATAACCTAGATTCTCATTGCTATTTTTAACGCAAAAGTTGATAATCATCACAATAAAAAATACATAGGACAGGCATCTATAAAGAAGAATACCATTGGACAGTCACTCATAAAAGAAAAAATCCAAGTCAGAAACCTATCTTTTAGGCTTGGTTTTCATTCGTTATTATGAAAGATTGTACAGAAATTCAATTTTGTGAATGGTATTACTGAAGAATTGAGTATTTGGCTTATTTGAAACGTGGTTATCCATTACACTAAAAAAGTGTAGGTGAGAATCTTATGAAATTAGGTTAATACATAGGACAGTCACCTATAAATAAAAACATCCAAGTCAAAAATCCATTTTTTTGGCTTGGTTTTGATTTGATTTTTTAAATATTTAGAAGAAAATTGGTTTTTTTAAAGGTTTGAGAGAAATGAAAATTAATGATGTAATGTATTAATATACTAAACCACCGTAGGGTAGGACCCATGTGTCCTACCGTTTATCAGGTTGAATTTTAAAAAGCATGATTTTTTTATCAATCACATCGTTTATCAAGCTACGGGAGCACACGTGGGTGCTCCCCGTAGGGTGGTTTCATATTGCAATATACCTATTGCAATTTCTGTATAAAAAGTTAATAATTCAAATATACTTATTTGTATAGTTTCACAACCAATGTCTAATAATTAGATTGTTTATTAGGGGAAAACCGTAGGGCGTACCCCTTGTGGGTACCCGTTTTTAAATGCTTCGGCATTAATTAATGGGCATGGGCGACAACTATCCTGACATAGGGGGGGGTGCCATACGGGATTTTCACTGTTTTTGAAAGTATATCTATTTTTTTTGAATAATTAATGTCATAAATTTTTCATTATTGTCGTAATTAATATAAGACAATTGAAATCTTAGGAGAAGATTATGTTATTCAATAAAACTCGCAACACTGTGGTTGCTTTTCTAGTCTTTACTGCAAGTTTATCACAGGCAGCAACGGTAACCATTCCCAATATATTTGTGGCAAATACGCCAGCATTAGCAGCTCAAGTCAATGCAAATTTTAGCAATGTAAAAACATCCGTTGATGATAATGACAGCAATATTAGTAGTAATGATGCAGATATCGCCACATTATTGGCAGCTGTTACACAATTGCAAGCAGATCTGACAACAGTTACATCAAACTTAGCCACAGCCAATGCAACTATTGCTGCAATCCAAGCCAATACAGTACTGGAACTGGATGGTTATTTAACGTTATCCACAATTAATGGTTATGATACTGCTGAATTCACCAATATCAATGTTCAGATTAATGATGGTTCTGGAAATACAGGAGGAGCGGTTAATGGTTTGGGTAATTTAACTATTGGCTACAATGAAACAAGCGCTAGTGCAACAGAGTTTTGTTCCGCCCCGCAGTATAATAATTCCACAGACTGTACTGCCAATAGTGGAATTTGGGATAACAATGTTCGTCGTGGCTCGCATAATCTTATATTAGGAAGTGCTAATTCCTATGATGATTTTGGCGGCATTGTTGCTGGAACCTCAAATATTATTAATAATAGTTATGCAAGTGTACTTGGTGGTCGTCTAAATCAAGCAACAGGATTCTCTTCATCAGTAAGTGGCGGTCGTGAAAATCAAGCAACAGGATTCTATTCATCAGTAAGTGGCGGTATTGACAACCAAGCAACAGGAGACTATTCATCAGTAAGTGGCGGTAGTGAAAATCAAGCAACAACATTCTATTCATCAGTAAGTGGCGGTATTGACAACCAAGCAACAGGAGACTATTCA
>CAZLZZ010000035.1:0-24658 GCA_964564165.1 uncultured Alcanivoracaceae bacterium
GCCGCGAAGCGGTAAGTATCAGGACGATACGCATAAAAATGAGTAGAAAATTCGCGTGTGAGGCGGAAAACGCTGCGACCAGCTGGCTAATTCCAAGTTTTTTCAACGAAAAATCCTTCTGGAAATGATTTGACTCCACCCATCCATGGGTTCCACCCTTCGGGTTACATGAAAATACTTTCCAGAAGTATTTTTCATATGAGCCTACATGGATGTAGGCAAGTATCATGGCCGATACGCAGTAATAGTAGCGAATTTTATGCCATTTTTACTCGTCATCAGAATACTTTCACAGTCTCTAAAACAGCGGTTCTGGAAATACATCGGAATTTGGGCACAATAAAATTGTCGATGTATTTGAATTACAATTATAATATCATTTTTATAAGCACAATAAAAGACAATGAACAATCACGATTTATTCAACAAGGCACAACAATTCATCCCAGGCGGCGTCAATTCACCAGTTAGAGCATTTAAAGGTGTGGGTGGTGAGCCCTTATTCATTAAAAAAGCCAAAGGGCCTTATATTTATGATGTAGATGACAAAGAGTATATTGATTATATTGGCTCTTGGGGACCCATGATTGCGGGCCATGGCAACAAGAAAGTCTTAAAAGCCGTACACAAGGCGGTGGACAATGGCATGAGTTTTGGTACACCTACTGAGCAAGAAGTCACCGTTGCAGAAAAACTGTGTAACCTCATTCCTTCCATGGACATGGTGCGCATGGTTAATTCAGGCACCGAAGCCACCATGAGCGCCATACGGTTGGCACGTGGTTTTACGAAACGAGATAAAATCATTAAATTTGAAGGCTGTTATCATGGTCATGCCGACTCCTTTTTGGTAAAAGCGGGCAGTGGTGTTTTAACCCTGGGTATTCCTGGGTCACCTGGTGTACCAACTGCAGTTGCTGATTTAACATTGACCGCGCCATATAACGACCTAGAAGCATTGGAAACCATAATGAAGCAACACGGCGATGATGTTGCTGCCATAATTGTCGAGCCCATTGCTGGCAACATGAATATGATTTTACCTGTAGATGGGTATCTTCAAGGCATGCGTGATTTGTGTGACAAATATGGAACGATTCTAATCTTTGACGAAGTCATGACGGGCTTTCGTGTAGCACTTGGTGGCGCACAAGAGCTGTACAACATCACTCCAGATTTATCTACCTTCGGCAAAGTAATCGGTGGCGGATTGCCCGTTGGGGCATTTGGTGGACGCACAGATATCATGTCGCATATTGCTCCACTTGGGCCTGTCTATCAAGCAGGTACATTGTCAGGAAATCCTGTTGCCATGACTGCTGGATCAGTGATGCTTGATATTATTTCTAAAGAAGGCTTTTATACCGACTTAGGAGTTAAAACTCAAAACTTAGTGAATGGTTTAAATGAAATTGCTCAACAAAACAATATTCCATTTCACACAGTAAATGTAGGCGGCATGTTTGGTATGTTCTTTACCCAAAGCAAAGTCATTAATAATTTTGCAGATATTTCTGCCTGTAATGAAGAAAGATTTAAAGTGTTCTTTCACAAAATGCTCGATCAAGGCGTCTATTTTGGGCCCTCAGCGTATGAAGCTGCCTTTGTTTCTTCTACCCATGATGAAGTGACATTGAGTCGCACTCTCAAAGCGGCTACTTTTGCATTTTCTGAACTATAATTAAACTATAGAACTAGCAATAACTATGGAATCATCTTGGCTACAAACTATTTTGGATTGGGTGCAATTGCACCCCAATGCAACTGTTTGGTTAATATTTCTGGTCGCATTAGGAGAGTCGCTGTTATTGGTGGGTATTTTATTGCCCGGTGCTGCGCTTTTGATAGGAATAGGAACGCTCATAGGTTTAGGAGTGGTGGACTTTTACACAGCATGGATAACTGCTTCACTGGGTGCTTTTGTCGGTGACGGCATCAGTTTTTGGATTGGTCATCATTACAAAAAAGGCCTATTGAAAATCTGGCCTATGTATAAGTTTCCAAAATTAATTGAACAAGGGCAAAGCTTTTTTACCAAATGGGGAGTTCTCAGCGTTTTTATCGGGCGTTTTGTTGGATTGGTACGGCCGATTATTCCTGCAATTGCTGGCATGATGAATATGCCTATTAAGAAGTACCTAGCCATCAGTTTCACTGCTGCTATACTTTGGTCGCCCTTTTATCTTTTACCAGGTATGTTGTTTGGAAACGCCATGGGAGCGATGTCAAAAGTAGCGGGCAAATTAGCAATACTGGTGTTGATTTTTGTGGTTACCGTTGCCTTAGTGTATTGGATAATCCAGTTGGTTTATGGATTTCTTTTACCCAGAACCCACAAAATACTCAGCAATGTGTTGGTTTGGACACAAAAACATCCACATTTAGGCAAGCTCACATCTGGCTTAATCGACCCCAGGAAACCCGAAAAAGGCTCGCTGGCATTGATGGCAACTTTTATCATTGTATTAACCATAACTTCAATGTTTTTTATGCTCAATAGCAACACTATTGGCGATTGGCCCATTTCTGTCAATACATTCATGCAGGCTTTTCATACTGATTGGACCGAGCCTGTCATGTTATTCGTACTTGCTCTTACCCATGATTTATCCATTCTTATTCCCTCTGTTTTGGTTTTTATTTGGTTATTAAGGAGGAAAAAAGAAACCGCAGCAGGCCATTGGGCGTTTATCGTTGTAACCGGTTATATTTTAGCACTGTTGATTAATTATTTTTCTGCTGAAGTTGAAAAGCAATGGTTTGGCTTTCATCATTTAACTTGGTTTATCTGTGTTATATCTTTTTGGTCGGCCTTAGTTTCTGGGGCTTTACCCCACAAAGCCCGCAGTTGGCCCTATACTTTAGCGACATTATTAATCGCAGTCACTGCGTTTGCCCAATTGTTCTTTTTACAAAAATCTTTGGGCGTGGTTCTTATTTCTGTTTTCAGTGCAATTCTTTGGGCTTCGGTAGTTGCTATCGCTTATCGCATGAGAACCAGAAAACAATTTCTGGGTTGGCCAGTTTCTGCCCTTTTTTTTAGTTTTCAGGGAATTTTAGTCGTGGTAGTTTTGATTTTCTTCTCTAAAGAACTAAAACAAGATCAAACTCCAGTTTTTGAAAACATCAGTCACCATCAATGGATAAGTAGTAAGCTAGAAGAGAGAAATGACTGGCTTAACAGACCCAAACAAGTTTTTCAAATCCATTATAATGGCGATTTAACTGTATTATCAAAGCACTTAGAATCTCAAGGCTGGAAAACCGTAACTCCCAACGCATGGAAGGACATCTGGAACGCCGCCAGAACCGACAAAGACAGCAAGAATATCACTGTTATCCCTACCACCAACAATGGCAAAATAGAATCAGTTATCATTTCTAAACGCGAAGGTGATATATTGTTGGCGCTACATTTATGGCAGCAACCGATTACTATTGGGGCTGATATTGGGGCTGATATTGGAACATCCAAAAGCCATGTTTATGCAGGCCACATTAGCAACCACGAAATAATCAGCAAATACGGCCTTACCTTTTGGAAAAGCTTTGAAGATGAGTCGGCCATTATTGCCTTTAAAAAAGCCATCAAAGAGAGCAATAACTTAGATTACAAGTTCAATAACTTGCAATATTTTATCCAAGCCAAGGAAACGCTATGAAAGAATTTATAACCAATTATATAAATCACCTCTCTACATTTGGGCAAACTGCCATTGTGCTTAATGTGTTGTTTTTTGTTCTTTCTGGGGTAATATTTAAATACATAGTTAAACCCACAGACGACGACAAGCAAAATAAAAAGCGCATACGCTGGTTGCGGTCTTTAAATTTTTTATTGTTAATGATTTATGTTTTAGATGCTCTGGTTTATGGCACAACCAACAATGAATGGTTGCTACAAGTTTCACAAACAGGCTTGGTATTGCTTATTTCCTATCTGTTTATCCAGTTTTCTCATGCGTGGGCATTGCAGCATTACGGCAAAGATAAAAACATTGACGGTGAAGAAATCACATCAAGAACCTACAAATCTGAAATGATGCACATCATCATCATTGCCATTACGATTATCGCTGGTATTTTGTTGTTGGTGAATATTTGGCACGTGACCAGTTGGTTGCAGGCAACGGGTGTACTCGGAGGAATGTTGGTAATCTTATTTGCCACCAAAGATGCTTGGGCAGTGGACAGCGTGCATGGACTCATTTTATTGTATAACCACGATTTAGAACCGGGTGTGGTTTGTAGGATTCCAGAATACGATATATTAGCAATCACCCGCAAAATCTCTCTCACCCAAACCACCTTCAGGGATTTGGTGCAAAAACACAAAATTGTCATCCCCAATTCAAAATTAAGAAATACAAAAATAGAAATCTTAAATCGAGCGGGACAAACTGGCTGGAACGATTATATCGAGTACAAAATTGGCTACAGTACTCCGGCAAAACAAGTCGAAGATTTCTTTGAAAAAGTGTGGGAAGTCGCTTGTGAAAAAAGCAGCGCTCTAACTCTAGAAAAAAAACCCAAAATAGCCTTAATTGAAACAGGAAACCATGCGATACTTTGGCGTTTACATTACCACCTTGATAATATCTACCAGCTAAATTCAGTCCGCTATGCTATCAACCGAGTGGCCTTTGACTTGCAACAAGAGTTCAACCTGTCATTAGCAACGCCAATCACTCACCAAACTGCAGAGAATGTGGCGGAAAATGTAGAAATTAATAACCTTGATGATTCACCTCTCGAATCTGACTTGGAGAATTCAATTAAGTAGTGTTGTTATACCCCTTTCTAAAAAAACCTGAATAGTTATTTATTTATTCGCCCCAATGATTTATCATTAAGTTGAACCATTAGCAAACCATTAGGGGACACCTATGCTCAACATCACTTCGTTTCTAGACGATAGCGCCATAAAATATGCCGACAAACCCGCATTTACTTTTATGGATACCACTTTAACCTTTGCACAAATCAATGCAGCTGCCAATCAGGTCGCCAATGGTTTGATAGCCAATGGCATAAAAAAAGGCGACAAAGTTGCTTTAAGTTGTTTGAATCTGCCCTATTTTCCTATCATATATTATGGCATTTTAAAGATGGGTGCGGTTGTGGTGCCTTTGAGTGTCTTGCTTAAAGAAGATGAAATTCAATTCCACCTAGAAAACAGTCATGCCGTGGCTTATTTCTGCTTTCAAGGAACGCCAGATTTGCCGATGGGTAAAATGGGTTTTGCCGCTTTTAATCAAGCGTCTCGTTGCACACAGTTTTTTAATATTATGGCTGTACCTACTGATCCTTCTCCATTTGATGGCGTGACAACTTTGGGAACATTAATGAATGGTATGTCACCTGAATTTGACACCTTGTCCACATCATCAGAAGATACGGCAATTATTGTCTATACCTCAGGCACCACCGGACAACCCAAAGGTGCAGAATTGACCCACAGCAATTTGGTCATGAATGTTATAGTCAATCAAGAATTTATTCACTTCGGACCTGACGATGTACAATTAGTGGTATTGCCCTTGTTTCATATTTTTGCCATGGTTGTACAGATGAATTTGGGAGTTTATAAAGGCAGTCATAGCATATTATTGCCGCGGTTTGATGCCAATGATACTTATGATTTGATGGTTAAACACAAAGTCAGTGTCTTTGCTGGTGTGCCGACCATGTATTGGGGCATGATTAATGGCATGGATGCGTCCAATGATGTTTCAAAAATTACCGAAAATTTGCGACTGGCTGTTTCCGGTGGAGCAGCATTGCCGATGGCTGTGTTAGATGATTTTAAAGAGAAATTCAAAGTCGATATATTGGAAGGTTATGGCATGAGTGAAGGCTCTCCTGTGGTCACTTTTAACCAACCCGATATAGGCCGAAAACCAGGATCTATCGGCACGCCTATTTGGGGCGTGCGAGTCAAACTGGTGGACGATCACGGCAGTGAAGTTGCCACTGGTGAAAAAGGCGAGCTTTGGTACAAAGGCCACAATGTCATGAAAGGTTATTACAATCAACCCGAAGCCAATGCCGAAACCATAACTGATGGCTGGTTACACTCTGGAGATGTTGCTATCAAAGACGAAGATGGTTTTTATTTTATTGTAGATCGCACCAAAGACATGATTATCCGCGGTGGATTGAATGTTTATCCACGCCAAGTTGAAGAGATAATGATTCAGCACAAAGCTGTGTCTCTGGTCGCCGTCATCGGCATTCCCGATGAACAAATGGGCGAAGAAATCAAGGCCTTTGTGGTTCTTAATGATGGCATGACAGTGGATTCTGAAGAGTTAAAAGCTTGGACAAAACAACGCATTGCAAGCTATAAATATCCACGTGTTGTTGAATTCTTAGATGCCTTACCCATGAGCGCAACGGGCAAGATTTTGAAGAAAGAGCTTCGAAAATAACAGCTACTGTTTATTTTTTGGTTATTATTTTTCTTTTTGCCAGCCCGTTAAGATTTTAATTTAAGCATAAAATTAATAACCTTACTGGCAAAACTTCCGTAAGGAGGATGCAAATGCTTAACCGTTGAAACATTGGCTTGATAAAACACAGGGCGCATTTTCGAAAAGGTCAAGAAACCTTCATAACCATGGTAATGCCCCATACCACTGCCACCAATTCCACCAAAGGGAATATCGTGTTGTGCAACATGAAACAATGCATCATTGACAGTGACTCCGCCTGACATAATACGATCTATGTAAAGATCGAGCAATGGCTTATTTTTTGTAAATGGATAAAGTGCCAATGGGCGATCTTTTGAGTTGATATAATCGATCACTTCTTGAGGTTGTTTGTAGGATTTAACCATTAACACAGGCCCAAAAGTCTCTCTGTTACTTATTTCCATTTCCAGGTTCGTATCAAGCACCAAGGTAACGGGGAATTTCCTGGTCTTTATATTGGCTTCTTGGGCACATAGGTTAATGACTCTTGCGCCTTTATCTTTAGAATCTTTAATGAGGTTTTCTAAGCGCACAAAAGAACGCTCATCAATGATGGAGGTATAATCTTTGCTTTCGATATCTGGGACATGTTGTTTAACCCATTTTGTTGCTTCGCTGACAAAATTTTCAATTTTGTTTTCATGCACAAAAACATAATCCACAGTGGTGCATATTTGTCCTGCATTGAACTGTTTAACATACATGATACGTTCAACGGCTTTTGCCAATGGATAATTAGGGTCAAGAATTGCCGGGCACTTACCACCGAGTTCTAAAGTAACCGGGGTTAAATTTTTTGCAGCAGATGCCATGACTTTCTTGCCAGTGGCGCCTGAGCCGGTAAACATTAAGTGGTCAAAAGGTATCTGTGAGAATTCAATTCCAACAGAGCCGGTTTCTTCAAAAAATTGTAACTTCTCAGGCTTGAAATATTTGGGTACCAATTCAATAAGTAAGCGCGACAAATGGATTGAATTTTCAGACATTTTAACCATTGCTCGATTGCCAGCGGCAAATACAGCTATTAGCCCAGAAAATGATAGGTTAATGGGGAAATTCCATGGCGTAATTAATCCAACAACACCAATAGGCTGAGGTATCACTCTGTTTTTTGCTCCTAAATACAGGGTGATATCCACATGCCTGCGTTGTACTTTCATCCATTTTTTTAAATTTTTTATGGTGGTATTTATGTCATCAGTGACAACAACAATTTCAGCAAATAAAGTTTCAAATTCCGACCGGTTGCCATAATCCTTGCCAATAGCCGTAACAATATCACCGCGATTCTCTGTGAGCATTTTTTTCAATTGAATTAAGTGCTCTTTGCGCTGTTTAAAGGACTCAGTTGGGCCTTTTAAAAAGCTATTGCGCTGTAGCTGGAAGCAGTTATTTAACAGTTGTTTAATAGGCTCGCCAGTTGCTTGTTTTAGTTCACTTAACATAATAAATATACCCGTGTAATATTTGTAATAATCATATCTACACTTAGTATAACAAAATTATAGCAATATTGTCTTAACAATTAAGCAGCAAGGACTCGATTTTACACAACAGCTTGTCTAAATGAGACTTGCTTGTCATGGGGTTCATTAACGTCACGCGTAAATAAGTGGTCTCGTTCAATACTGCTTGTACTATATAAAACTCACTGTCTTCGAGGAGTTTTTGGCGTATGGTTTTGTTTAACTGATTCAGTTTTTCTTCCGATAAATCGCCTTTACAGTAGCGAAAACAAACAATATTGGTTTGTGGGGCCAGTGCCAATTCAAAATCTGAATGTTGTTCAATCATTTGTGCAAACTCTTTTCCTAAACCATACAGACAATCAATGTTTTCCTGGAAAATTTCGACACCATAAGACTTCCATAAGATGTAAGATTTCAAACACATCATTAATTTTGTGCATTCAAAAGTACGTAATCCGCCGTTGTACCATTGGTCGTCATACTCTTTGTCTTCGAATAGATATTGGGCATTTTGATGAAAGGTTTGCGACCCTTGTATTTTGTCTTTAAACAAAACCACCGTTGACAAAGCCGGTGTCAACATTAATTTATGGGTGTCGATGATGATTGAATCGGCTTTTTCTATGCCTTTTAATAAAAATTTATACTCCTCTGAAAATACAGCAGCTCCACCATGCGCACCATCTACATGAAACCACACACTGTGTTGTTCGCAGAAGTCACCAATAAATTCTAAATCATCATAAATGCCAGTAGCCGTTGAACAAGCACTGCCAACAATAGCAATGACTTTAAACCCTGCATCAGTGGTTTGTTGATAGTGTTTTTGTAATTCCTGATGATCCATCGCAAAACCAGTATTAACTGGAACCAATACCACTCCATCATTTCCCAGCCCCATCACACGCACTGCTCTATCAATAGAATAATGGGCTTGGGATGAAACCAATACCGATAATTTTTGTTGACAACCCTGTTGCCAAATATCACTGTCTTTTAGCGCTTGCCTTGCAGCCAACAAGGCAGTTAAATTAGCCAAAGTGCCACCCGATGTCATGACACCGTTTGAATCTTTATCATAACCGACTTTGTCACAAAACAGATCTACCACGCATTTTTCTATGGCCGTTGCCGCTTGACCCATTTCATAAACAGCCATGCCATTGTTCAACAATCCGCTAATTAAATTGGTTAATGCCGACAATGGCGCAGGCACTGAAACTTGGTGCCCCATATATTTGGGGTTGTGCAAGTGGATAGAGTGATTCAGTAAATCATCAACAAAACTGTTGAAGTCTTTGAATTGATAATTTTGCCAATAGTTTAATTCTTTGTCTGGAGATTGCCAATTGTTGGTTTTTGAATCAGGTAATTGTTGTTGGCATAAATAACCCGATAATTGTTCGATTAATTGTTTGCCGTTTTTTTCAAAACCTGAAAAGTTATAGGCTTCTTGTAGGAGAGGATATTTTTTCATTTTATGATTGTATGTTGTTTTATAATTTTTTCAATCATAAACCTAATAAATTGTTTGTGTTTCTCGCAGAGGCGCAGAGACGCAAAGGGAAAAACTTTTTTAGGATAGACCCTGCCCATCAATTTTCTTAAAGTAGAACTTTCTAGTCTCGATTTTGGCAAGACTAAAGTCTCGTTCCCGAATGTATTTCAAATCCTAAATGCTCTCAATTTTTAACCATCTATTTTTTTCACATTGAACAGCCAAACTAACATATTCTTTACTAAACCACATTTCATTTGGGTGGTCATGAAACCCTAGAACTTTATTCCCGTTATCACTAATGAAAAAATCTATGCACTTAAGAATTCCTTTTTGGGTTAACACTCCTTGCTCCGTATAATCAGTGATTCTCTTTCCATCCATTGAAATTCTTGGAGAATCTAAACTTTCGATTATAAAAAGCAATATTTCTCTATAGTTTTTAGGTAATACAGGAATTATTTCAATCTTGTTCTTTTTAAAAAACATTCAGACTCACATCCTAGTCAAATTAACCGGATTCTTTTTCTTAACCACAATATTGTCTTCAATGCGGATGCCACCATAGGGTTTAAAATCATCCACTCTTGACCAGTTGATGTATTGGCCGATATCACTGGCTTTGGCTTTTTCTAATAACATATCGATAAAATAAATCCCGGGTTCTATGGTTAGGACGTTGTTTTCTTCAAGGGTTCGGGTTAAACGCAAAAAAGGATGTAGTTCTGGCGGTGATAGGATATTGCCACCTTCATCAGATTGGTGGCCACCGATGTCGTGCACTTGTAGACCAAGATAATGCCCCAAACCATGTGGTAAGAACACATTGGACAAACCAGTGTCATGGGCAGTATGTGCATCACAGTTGATGATATCAAAGTCCCGCAGTGTCTCTGCAAGCATTAAGTGTGCTTGTGAGTGCAAATCGACATAACTGGTTGCTACTCTTGCTTTTTTACCTATTGCTATTTGCATGGTGTCAACAGCACTAATCATCTTGGCAAAATCACTGTTTTCATCATAGGCATAAGTTCGGGTGATGTCTGAGGCATAGCCATTAACTTGACAACCTGCATCAATTAAAAACGACTTAAGGTTTTCTGGCTTGTGTCTAAAGCGCTGCATGTGTTGATAATGCAAGACTGCACAATTTTCATTTTGCGCAATGATATTGCCATAAGGCAGTTGGTATTCATTGTGTTTGGTGGCGAGCATATACGCCATGTGTGATTCAAATTCACTGTAGCCTTTTTTGAAACATTGATAAGCGGCATTGTGGCCTTTTAAAGCCAGTCGATTGGCTTGTCTGAGATTGTCAATTTCATAATCAGTTTTAACCGCTCGATGCCAATGCACGTAATCCATATAGAGTCTAGGGTTGTGCTTTAAATTCTCAAACTCGCAAGAGCCTTTTTGCCCAATCCACGCATGATTTTTTAAATGACTATAATCAGGCACATCTTCTTTGCAAGTAATTAAAATAATTTCAAAATTTTCAGCCCAGTCTCCTTCTGGTGTTTTGGCTGATGAATGCCAGTAATCTTTCGGTTGGTACAGATACAGTCTGGCTTTTTCATTGGGTTTGTAGTGAATAATACAGTGAGGGGTTTCGGTAATCGGCACCATCCACTTAAAATGTGGATTGCATGCAAAAGCATGTGGCATATCATCTAGAAAGTAATTGTGCGTGTGTCCTGAATAGATTAAAACTCCATCCAAGTTGGCCTTTTCTAAGCCTTGGTTGATTATTTCTGAAACATATTTATAATGACTGTTGTACATTCTCTTCACCAAAAAATTACAAGGGCTTATTATGGCACAAAACAACGAATCACCTGGCGAAAAAATATTGGCCAATTGGAAAAAACTACAAAACAAACCCTTTGGCAAACTGATATTCTCTCGGGCTGTTGGTAGGATGGCAGCTTATACTGGCACCATAAAAGCCTTAATCACAGATTTAAAACCTGGTCATTGCCAAGCCTTTCTTAAAGAACGCCGCGGGAATAAAAACCACCTTAAAAGTATTCATGCCGTTGCATTGATCAATTTAGGTGAAGTCACCAGTGGTTTAGCGGTTTTATCGGGCATGACCAATCAAATACGCGGCATCTTGACCAAGATGGAAATGGAGTATCTCAAAAAAGCCAAAGGCGATTTAACGGCTGAATGTGTCTGTGAAATACCAGAAGTTGCTGACAGTATTGACTACACCGTGACAACCACCATAAAAGACCTGTCTGGTGAAATCGTGGCTGTAGGTATTTTTTATTGGTTATTATCTAGGAGAACATGATGAAATTATTAATATTACTTTTCTGTACATCAGTTGCTTTTGCACAAACACCCAGAGTTCTGATAGTTGGCGATTCATGGGCACAGCTGCAAATCGATAACAATTCACACAATCAAGTATTTGCTGACAATGGTTTTTCCAGTGTTGTTATTCATACTATCAGTGATTCAGTATCTGAAGACGGTAGGCAAGCTGCAGACTGGGCGATGCCTGCACAGTTACAAATCATATTAGATGCCCTCAATAATAATCCTGAAATTGATACGGTTCAACTAACCATCGGCGGCAATGATTTTCTTAATGCTTGGAACATAAATTTGACCATGATGGAAGAGCAAGCTCTGCAACAACAAATAGCAACCGATTTGACGACAATTATTGATGCTGTTTTGTTGCAAAATAGTGCTATTCAAGTTTTTTTGAGTTTTTATGATTACCCGAATTTCGAAGACACCATTGGTGGATTTTTTGGCCAAACCTGTAATAATTTACTTACTGACATGGGTATACCAACAACTACTGAACTCAATGCTGCAGCAACAGCCTTCGAACAAATTTATAGCCAAATAGCTGACAATAGCCCCCGTGTATTTCATGTTTCTCACTTTGGTTTGATGCAATCTTTTTTTGGCTTTCCTGATGACGGGATTCTACCTGGCGACATACTACCGCCAGGCGATATAAGCAGACCTTCGCCCCTTGCTGCGATGCGCGATTTTACAGTCACCCAAGATTGTTTTCATTTAAGCCCTCAAGGTTATGAATACTTGGTACAAAATAACTTTGATGGTTATTTTCGTGAGAGGTTTGATTTCGTGTTTAAATCGGGTTTTGAATAAATTTACTCAAAACCATTCATAAACACTACATTTTAATTATCGTTCATGTCGAGAAATGATTGCAGCTACGGTTATATTGGCAGTCACATTTGAGGCTGTAATGAACATATCAATAATCAGGTCAACTGCGATTAAGATACCAATGCCTGCAATAGGTAATCCTAGCATGTTATATACGGGTGACATGATCAAAAGACCGCCACTGGGAATGCCCGGAGAATAAAAACTCAACACGCCAATGGCAATGACAATCATAAGCATCTGTGTGGCTGATAATTCAATGCCATAAAGATTAGCAATAAAATAAGTACCTGCTGTACGTGCAATGGGTGATGCGAATTTAAACACGGTCACAGCAATAGGCAAAACCACACCTGATACTCTGGTGGAGATGCCTAATTTTTCTGCTGCATCAATGGTTGCAGGAAGTGATGCCAATGATGAACGTGTACTAAATCCAATAACCTGAACGGGTGCACAAAACTTAATAAAATCTATCAATGGCAATTTTCCAACAATTGATGCCAAAGGATAAAGCAATAAAGTAATGGCCACAATTAAACCACAGGCAATGAGTATAAAAGAAGCCAAAGCCGTAAGGGCGTCAAATCCTAACGTGGCTGATAGCGGGAACACCAATGCAAACACGCCAAAAGGAGCTGCCAGCATTATCCATTCAATTAAAATAAACATGGCTCTTTTAATGGCCTCAAAAAAACCCACAATTATTTCTCGGTGAGTATTTTCTACCTTTAACAAGGCTGCAGCAAATAAACTGGTGAAAATCAACAAAGGCAATATGGCATTATTTGCCGCTGCTGCAACTGGATTGGTCGGAATCAAGGCAATAAACCAATCCCTAAAAGCAGGCAATTCGGTTTGAACTATGGCAGCAACATCTGTAGAAGCTAGCAATGCCTTACTGGCCTGTGCGTCCATGCTTAGCAAAGACAACAACATTGGTGCCAACAAAAAGGTTATGCCACCCGATATAATAATCAATATTAAAAAAAACAACAAAGTTCTACCACCTAATTTTGCCGCTACTTGGGTGTTTTTTTGACCGGCAATGGAAGTAATCAGTAGGGACATCAGCAATGGAATAACGGTCATCCGAATGGCATTGACCCAGAGCGTTCCAAACGGCTCAATCCATTGTGCAATGTTTGTTAATGTCTCGCCACCAGAAATAGAAACGTACACACCCAACACAAGACCCAAGGCCAAGCCCAATAATATACGAATAGATAAGTTCATATTTTTTACTATCGAAATTTACAGCCTATAGTTTAACAAACTATCTTGGGATATGCCACGAATTCTAATTACTGGAATGTTACGCATCAAAACCCCGTAGTGGCATCCCCTTGTGGGTGCCACTACGGAGGTTTAATATTAATCTGCGGAATTCTGCTTTTGATCTTTTGCTGACGTTGTGGGAGGTATAAAAAAAGCCAACTTAGAAGTTGGCTTTTTTTGAAATGTGCAAATAACTATCTTTTTAAATTCTTTTTCAAGCGGCTAATCGCCTGAATTTGCGCTACTGCTTTTGCCAAATCAGCTTGTACAAGAGCCAGATTTTGGCGTTTATCAGAGTCTTTTAATAAGCGCTCGGCTTCTTCCTTGGCTTGAATCGCTGCGGCTTCATCAATGTCTTCTGCGCGAGTTGCGGTGTCGGCTAATACCGATACCAAATACGGCTGAACTTCTAAGATACCACCAGAAACATAATAGTTTTGGTGAGTTCCATCTTCTAGTTCTACACGCACTTCGCCAGCTTTTAACAAGGTAATTAAGGGTGCATGTCTGGGTGCGATACCCAGTTCGCCTGACACACCTGTGGCAAATACCATAGCCACTTTTCCTGAGAATATCTCAGTTTCAGCACTTACGATGTCACATTGTATTGAACTCATATTATTCTCTGTTCTTTAACGTTTAAATTGGCTTATTATTTAAGCTGCTGCTTTAGTTTCCATTGCTTTAGCTTTAGAAATGACTTCTTCAATTGTACCCGCCATGTAGAAGGCTTGCTCAGGCAAATGATCGTATTCACCTTCGATAATGCCTTTAAAACCACTGATGGTCTCGGCCAAAGTTACATACTTACCAGGAGAACCGGTAAATACTTCGGCAACAAAAAACGGTTGTGAGAAGAATCGTTCAACTTTACGTGCACGATATACCACTGACTGATCTTCATCAGACAACTCATCCATACCCAAAATTGCGATAATGTCTTTTAATTCTTTGTAACGCTGTAACGTTCCTTGAACGGCACGGGCCACATTGTAATGCTCTTCGCCAACAACGTTCGGATCTAATTGACGAGAAGTAGAATCCAATGGATCCACCGCAGGATAAATACCTAGTTCTGCAATATTACGTGACAATACCACTGTTGCATCCAAATGCGCGAAAGTAGTAGCAGGAGATGGATCGGTTAAATCATCTGCTGGTACATAGACCGCTTGGATTGAGGTAATTGAACCTTTCTTAGTTGAAGTAATTCGCTCTTGTAACATGCCCATTTCCTCAGCCAATGTAGGCTGATAACCTACCGCTGATGGCATACGTCCAAGTAATGCTGATACTTCTGTTCCGGCCAATGTGTAACGATAAATATTATCAATAAACAACAATACATCATTGCCTTCATCGCGGAATTGTTCTGCAATAGTTAAACCTGTTAGAGCAACACGCAGTCTGTTTCCAGGAGGTTCATTCATCTGACCATAAACCAATGCCACTTTGTCCAATACGTTGGAATCTTTCATTTCGTGGTAGAAATCGTTGCCTTCACGGGTACGCTCACCCACACCAGCAAATACTGAGTAGCCAGAGTGCTCAATCGCAATGTTACGAATCAGTTCCATCATGTTTACAGTTTTACCAACTCCAGCACCACCAAACAATCCTACCTTGCCACCTTTGTTGAATGGGCAGATTAAGTCGATGACTTTAATGCCTGTTTCTAATATTTCATCACTGGCTGCTTGCTCTTCGTAACTGGGGGCTTCTCTGTGGATTGACCAACGTTCTTCTTCTCCAATTGGGCCTTCATTATCAATGGGGTCACCCAACACATCCATGATGCGACCCAATGTTTTTGTGCCCACAGGAACCTTAATAGGAGCACCTGTTTTGGTGACATCTAGGTTTCTTTTAAGACCATCAGTTGATCCCAATGCAATGGTTCTTACCACACCGTCACCCAACTGTTGTTGAACTTCTAAGGTTGTATTGGTTTCACCAATGACTAATGCTTCATAAATTTTAGGAACTGACTTGCGGTCGAACTCAACGTCAACTACCGCACCAATAATTTGTACTATTTTACCTGAACTCATTTTCTAATCCTCATAAGGTCTCTATCTATTCTTTTAAACTGCTGCAGCGCCGCCAACAATTTCTGAAATTTCTTGTGTAATGGCAGCTTGACGCGCCTTGTTATATATCAACTGTAATTCTTTAATCAAATCGGTTGCATTGTCGGTTGCACTTTTCATGGCAACCATGCGCGCAGAATGTTCGCTCGCCAGGTTTTCTAACACCCCTTGATAAACCAGTGACTCTATATAACGGCCCAATACAAACTGTATAACTTCTTCGGCATCTGGTTCATAGAGGTAATCAAAGTTTTTCTTGATACTCTCATCATCAATTGCCTCTAGTGGCAATAATTGTTGAACCGTTGGTTTTTGTACAATTGAATTGACAAAATCATTAAATACCAAATTAAGTCGATCTATTTTTTCACCAGAAAAAGCTTCTAACATCACTTTTACAACACCAATTAACTTGGTCAGCTCAGGCTTATCGCCCAATGAAGATATACTGGCTTTTAGTTCCACATCAATTTTTTTGAAAAATGTTGATGCTTTATTGCCAATAGTAACCACCTCAACCTTTACACCTTTATCTTGCCATGCCTTCATATCGGCAACACATTTTTTAAATAAATTGGTGTTTAACCCACCACACAATCCTCGATCGGTTGATAACACAACATAGCCAACTCGCTTGACTTCGCGTTTTTTCATGAACGGATGTCTGTATTCTGGCGATGCATGGGCTAAATGACCAATAATCGTCTGCATTTGTTTCGCATAGGGCCGTGCTTGCAACATTTGATCTTTGGCTTTTTTAATTTTACTGGCTGAAACCATTTCAAGAGCTGAAGTCACTTTTTTAGTAGACTGTACGCTTTTGATTTTGGTTACAATTTCTCTTCCAACTGCCATAATATTACTCTAGTTGTTGTCTACCAAGTACCGGTTTTTTTGAAATTTTCAATCCCAGATTTAATACTGGCTTCGATTTCATCGTTATATGCACCGGTTTCGCTTAGTTCTTTCATGAACTTTTCATTCGTGTTGTTCATGTGGTCAAGTAAATTTTTCTCAAAAGAACCAATTTTGTTGATTTCCACATCATCCATATAGCCTTTATCTACTGCATACAAAGTCACTGCCATTTCTGAAACACTCATAGGAGAATATTGATTCTGTTTCATCAACTCGGTTACTTTTTGACCACGTTCCAATTGCTTACGGGTAATTTCATCCAGATCTGATGCAAACTGTGCAAATGCCGCTAATTCACGGTATTGAGCCAGTGCCAAGCGAACACCTCCACCCAATTTCTTAACCACTTTAGTTTGTGCCGCACCACCTACACGAGATACAGATAAACCCGCATTAATCGCTGGGCGGATACCCGCATTAAATAAATCAGTTTCTAAGAAAATTTGACCATCGGTAATTGAAATCACGTTGGTTGGTACGAAAGCCGATACATCACCTGCTTGGGTTTCAATAATGGGTAATGCAGTTAAGGAACCTGTTTTTCCTTTAACTTCACCATTAGTAAACTTCTCAACATAGTCTGCATTTACTCTTGATGCACGTTCTAATAAACGCGAATGAAGATAAAATACATCACCAGGATAAGCTTCACGACCCGGAGGACGTTTTAATAATAAAGATACTTGACGATAAGCCCATGCTTGTTTGGTTAAATCATCAAATACAATCATAGCATTTTCGCCGCGGTCACGGAAATATTCGCCCATTGCTGTTCCTGCATAGGGTGCCATGTATTGCATAGCGGCTGAATCAGACGCAGTTGCTGCTACAATAATAGTATGTTCCATTGCGCCAAATTCTTCTAATTTACGCACAATAGCTCGAACTGACGAACGCTTTTGACCAATGGCAACATAAATACAAATAACACCTTTGCCTTTTTGATTGATGATTGCATCAATCGCTACAGCGGTTTTACCTGTTTGTCTATCGCCAATGATTAACTCACGTTGACCACGACCAATGGGCACCATGGCATCAATTGATTTTAATCCAGTTTGCAGGGGTTCATCAACTGATTGACGCTCAATAACACCTGGTGCTATGCGTTCAACTGGTGACATGATTTTTGCGTCAATTGGACCGTTTCCATCAATAGGAACGCCCAAAGCATCAACCACGCGGCCTACCATTTCTGGCCCTACTGGTACTTCCAAAATTTTACCAGTACATTTGGCCTTGTCGCCTTCTGAAATGTTGGTGTAATCACCCATGATAACCACACCCACTGAATCACGCTCTAAGTTAAGCGCCAAAGCATAAGTGCTGTTAGGTAATTCAATCATTTCGCCTTGCATTACATCAGCAAGTCCGTGAATACGTGCAATACCATCAGAGACAGATACCACTGTTCCTTCTGTTCTTGCTTCAGATTGTACTTCGAAATTCTTTATGCGTTCTTTAATCAGTTCGCTAATTTCTGATGGATTCAATGTCTTTTGCACTGTCTGTCCTCTTTCCAATTAGTGAGTTTTTCCATATAAATATGTCAACAACTCGTTATTTAATATTATTTGATTATTATTTTACTTCTCGCTTTATAAACTTACTTAGTTCAAAAGCTCTGTTCGTAATTTTGCTAACTTTTCTTTTAAAGAACCATCAATAACCAAGTCACCTGCAACAATACGCGCGCCACTTAATAGTGATGTATCAACATATTGTGTAAGGTTAACAGTTTTGCCCGTTCTTTTAGCCAATGATGCATTAATGCTATCAAGTTGTTTCTGATCCAATTCATGTGCAGTAAACACATCGGCACTTAACGCCTTTGCATCTTGCTCGCTGATGTGCTTATAAACATTAACAACATCTGGCAATAATGCTAAGCGATTATTGTCTGCCATTAATTGTATTAAGTTTTTATAACCAACATCAGCATCGGCACCTGCTAAGATCTCAACCAATTGATTGTTGTCTTTTCGCGGTGATGAAAATGAAGCAGCCACTTTTTCAAGGGATGCCAAACTTGCAGAAACCGTTAATTGTTGCAACCAAGAATCAACCAAGTCTTTGCTTTTAGCAAAATCAAAAGCTGCTTTAGCATAAGGCCGTGCCAGTGTAACGTATTGTTGCGCCATGACTAAATCTCTTTAACCAAATCGTTCAACAAATCTGCGTGTACCTTAGCATCCACTTCTTTGTTTAACAATTTCTCTGCACCGACCAATGCCAATGTAGAAACTTGTTTGCGTAACTCTTCTTTGGCACGATTGGCTTCTTGTTCAATCTCTGCAACAGCTGCTGCCATTTGGCGTTCTTTTTCTGCAATGGCATCTGATTTTGCTTGATCTTTTATCTTGGTTGCCATCTTGTTAGCAGATTCTCTAACCTCGGTAGCAACGCCTTTGGCTTCATTAACAATACCATCAGCTTTATCCTGTGCTTCTTTCAAAGCAATTTCCGCCTCGTCAGAGGCAGCCAGACCATCAGCGATTAGTTTTTCACGTTCTTCCATTGCGCCCAAAATCACAGGCCAAATGTATTTCATGGTGATCAATACAACCACAAGAAAAACCACCATTTGTATAACTAAAGTGAAATTAATACTCATTATCACATTCTCCTAAATAAAATCTATGACTCAATTTAGCCCGCTGCGGTCAACGGCCCCAAGAATGGGTTAGCAAAAGTAAAGAACAATGCTAAACCAACACCAATCATCGGTATTGCATCAAGCAAACCAGCAACTAAGAACATTTTACCTTGTAACATAGGTGCTAATTCTGGTTGTCTAGCTGATGCCTCTAATAGGCGACCACCCAATAAAGCAAAACCAATTGCGGTGCCAAGTGCAGCCATACCAATAATTATTGCTACTGCGATTGCTGTCATACTTTGTACATCAGCGATTAAAGCCAAGTTTTCCATCGTTTTCTCCGATTAATTGTTATTGACGAAATATTAAAAATTAAAATTTTGGGGTAAAATTCATAGCTATAAATGGAATTTTTGCAGACAGAAACCTGTTCTACATCTTACCATTTGTATAGTCCGCGAACTTACCTCAATTTACTTACTAAAACTTTTTATTAATGACCTGTATCATGTGCTTGAGCAAGATACACTACACTCAACATCATAAATATAAAGGCCTGTAATAAGATAATTAATATATGGAACAATGCCCATATTAAACCCAGTATGAATTGAGCAATAATCATAATAATGCCACCAAAAGACATCAGTTGCTCAAGACCATAACCCAAGGTAAACACCGCAATTAATATAAAAATTAATTCGCCAGCATATAAGTTTCCAAACAAGCGCAAACCCAGTGAAACTGGTTTTGCTACTGTTTCTACGGTATTTAGTATTACGTTAAATGGTGCCAAAAGAATTTTTACAAGTGTGTTGGGGCCTTCAAAAGGATGTCCAAAATATTCTTTTGCGTAACCAACCGCTCCTTTTTTGGTAAAGTTGTAATACATAACTAACAGCAACACACCAAATGATAGGCCAAATGTAATGTTTAAATCTGTTGAAGGAACTACGCGCATATATTCAATCCCTACGGCTTGACCAGCTGCTGGCAGCAAATCAACAGGAACCAAGTCCATAAAGTTCATTAAAAACACCCAGACAAATATACTTAAAGCCAGGGGTGCAACAACTTTACTTTCATAATGGAATAAATCTTTAACTTGTTCGTTAACGAAATTAATAATAAGCTCAATAAAATTTTGAGACTTTGAAGGCACCCCTGATTTGACATTTTTTGCAACATAACCAAAAAAACTTAAAAATATTACCGCAGTAATTATTGAATAAATAACACTGTCCAGGTTAACCGTCCAAAAGGTTGATCCTTCGACCAGTTCAATCGTGTTGTTTACCAGATGATGCTCAATGTAACCACCAATGCTGCCTGCGCTCATTTATCTATACTCTACTTATCTAAATACTGTTAACAATGCCACAAAGAAAACTATCAATGTCGCCATAAATCCAACTATAACTGGTAAGAACGGTAACCCCAGTTTCGCAAATGCCAAATAAAACATGCTTGCAACAACCATGATCTTATAAGCTTCTGCCCTAAACATTTGTTTAGTCATATTTTGTGGGGACTGATTGCCCACCCCAAATATGACAAATGCAAAGACCAACGATCCTGCAAAGTTTATGCTTGCGCCATAAAAACCAGCGATTCCTGCATTAACTCCTGCAAACAGGAAAAACAAAAAACCAACGACAACTCCCAACAACAACTGCCATACTGGCAATAAAAAAACGACTTTCCTGACTTCTGAAATTGAAGGTTGTTGTGTCATATATCTTTGCTGTTGTTCCTGTAAAAATCAAACCCTGAAACAATTGCCCTTACTAAAAGCGGGTGCATTATAAAGGGTTAATATACCTAAAGCAACATTAGAAGTTAATAATTTAAGGTTTTTTTTATTTGTTGCAGTTTGTCCTGAATTTCACTGATTTGCCGAATATTCACTTTTATTCAATCCAATGACTTGACAGCAATAAGAACTATATGTACCATTGGGGCACATGGCACAACTGGAACAACTAAAAAGTAAGGCAAATTATGCAAATTATTATTGATATAGAAGCAGCCACACCACTATTTACGCAGTTAATTACGCAAATTAAACAAGCGGTAGTGAATGGTAATATTGCACCAGGCGATAGCTTGCCATCGATTAGGCAACTGGCAAATGACTTGGAGATAAACAATAAGACTGTGGCAAAAGCCTACAGTTTGTTGGAAAGAGACTCGGTGATTCAATCCAAAGGCTACCGTGGCAGTTTCATTCATCCCGACGCCATAACCAACAGCACTGTTGACCTCAATCAATGGGTAGAAAAAATATTAACCAAAACAATCGGCGAGTTTAAACAAGCCGGTGTAACTGATTCTGAAATCCGCATTGCCTTTGGCAATGTGTTGAAGAACAATTAAGGATACAACTATGCAAAGCACTACAAACAACATTCATGAAGCACTATTCGTATTGGTTTTTATCAGCCAATTTCTGCTCATATCCTGGTATTGTCCCAGAAAAATTGTCGCACGAATTAAAACGGTGATTAAAAAATATCCACCATCTGAATATCCAATGCTTTATATAGAACCTGTAGAGTATTATCACGCAAAACTAGATAAATTCAAAGATTTAGTCTCTTTATCTCTTATCACATGTTTGTTGATACTGATGGTTTCGTGGAGTATGGGGAATTCCATTAATGAAGAAATGTTGGTTCTTCTTAGTTTTATTGTACAGACCATACCTCTTTTTGTTCTGGTTTATACGGTTACAAAACATCAAAGTTTAATGAAAAAAGCTTATTTTGAAAACAAGCAAACTGTTACAAGAACTGCCGATCTTAAACCTCGCCGTTTATTTGATTTCGTGTCAGCTAAATTAGTCGCTGTTGCTGCAATTTTATACACAGCATTCATTTTAATATATCTCACTATCCATGATTTCAATATATTTTCAAAACCTGATGAGGTTTTAGGAACTTTAGTAGGAATGACATTGATGCAAGTTTTTTTTATTGCAATGATTTATTGGCAAATGCATGGTAAAAAGAAGAACCCTTATCTTGATGATACAGATCGATTAAAAGAAATTAAAGCTGTTGCCAAAATTGCTGCTTACACAAGTATTGCTGCCAGTATCGTTTTAATTGTCAGCACAGTTATGGATGAATTCAAATATCTGGATTCACTCGACCCTTTGGTTATGAGCTTGTATTTTCAAGTCATAACGACCTTTGCGATAGGAACTGAAATGAGATCAAAGGAAATTGAACAGATGAATTTTGATGTTTATAAACAAGAAAACGAAACAGAAATTGCAAAAGTATAGTCCAAAATATAACAGGAGAAAAAAATGAAAACGAATTTCACAACCAATAAAATCAGGTTAAATACAAAAACAGTTATCGTTTTGTTAATGACATTACTGGCATCGCCAATCTTTGCAAAAACCAAAGATTCAGCATTACAAGACCGTCTTGAAAAACTTTCACTAAAGCTAGAAAAAAAGCGTGAACAATTCCATATTCCAGGTATGGCAATTGCCATCGTTAAAGAAGATAAAGTCATATTTTCTAAAGGTTTTGGTGTTAGCGAATTGGAAAAGAAAACACCAGTATCAAGTAAAACCGTATTCGGTATCGGATCAATCACCAAAGCATTTACAGCCACATTAGTTGGACAATTGGTTGATGAAGGATTTATGCGATGGGATGATCCTGTCACTAAATATTTACCCTATTTACAATTCAAAATGAGGAACATGAAAACTATCAAGAAAGACAAGGAACTGCGTGTACCATTTAAAATTACAGTTGAAAATAAGTTCAATGGTAAAACCACCATTGAATTGCAAACAGTAGAGGCAAATTTAGACTTTGAAGCTGATTTGGACTTATTATACGAATCTAAGATCCTTGAAAATCTCAAAAATTCTAACAACGGAGAAAAACATGTCAAATAACAGTTATTTTTATCTGGTATTTATTGGTCAAATTATACTTATCTCAGCTTATCTGCCCAGTCTGATATTGAACCGGATAAAACAGGTTAGGCAGTCTTATCCTCCAGCAGTCTATCCCAAACTGTAACTATTTAGCGAGTTTAAACTCATTTATGTAAGTTGTTGATTTATAAGACTTTGAAAGCATGGATTCTTTCGGGAGTTTACATGGACGTATTTACGTGTCCTTATAAATCAATAACTTACAGCTAATTTTAAGAATACGCTAAATAGTTACCCCAAACTTTATCCTAAACCAATTGAGGAATACGACAAATTTCACAGGGATTATAAAACCATAAATACACTTTTGGTTTTATTGGGAGTTGCGATACTTGTTGCCATTGAGCAATGGGGCTATTTTACAGACAGTCAGACCAGCCAATTTCAGGTTTCACAGTTTCTGCCTTGGGGATATTTCATATTACAGATGTTGCCAATGACATATTTAGAAGTAAAAGAAGTTTCAAATTTCAGGGACATGAAAAAAATAAACTCAAACACAACCCGTAAAGCAACTTTGATACCACGTAGTTTAATGGACTTTGCCTCTATAAAAACCATAATGCTGTGGCTTGTGATGTACGTTGCAACAATAATAGTTGCACTATATGTTTATAGATTAGAGACAAAGTTCATACAAATGTCGACTATCCTAACGGGCGCGAACATGTTTTTTGCAGGTATAGTTTTTTGGAACATAAGAGGTAAAAAAATAGATCCGCACCAATCCAACAAAGATCGAATGAAAGCCCTGAAATCAATGGTCACCTCGTTGTTTTACATCAGTATTGGTATTAGTATGTTTTTTATGACTATCATGTTGATAAGTAAATTTAATTTGGATTATCTGGAACCTATTGTCATGAGCCTGTATTGTCAAGCCATTGCCATGCTATCAATAATACCCAAATTAAAAATTCTTAAACTAGAGGATATTGATTTTGATGTTTATAAGAAATCTTAGCCTGAACAGACTGCTGAAGAAAAATTGGTTTTTAAATGGGGTCTATGAGCTTATAGCCCCAAATACCGCTCAACATCCTTAATAAAATTACATGACTATGTACTTAGCTCCTGTTCCACGAAATAATGATACCAAAAGAGCTATATATACCAGTCAAATCTAGTGGTTTATCAATGATTTATGTAATATGCCTATTAGACGACAACTAGCTTGACCGATTTGGCGACAACTAACTTGACCGGTTGG